>NZ_JBHYJH010000146.1:0-23480 GCF_042740445.1 Streptomyces sp. NPDC059003
ACTCCACGGTGAGCATTTCGTGGACTCCGCGCCGTACGACCTCGTGATCGTCGAGCAGGAATACGGTGATTTTTCCATCTTCGCGCACGGTGTCAGTGTCACACATCAAGTCTTCCCGTGCCCGGGGTGGCCGGGATAACGTGCCGGTGTTCCGGCCCCCTGCCAGGCTGTGATCAGTGTCGTGACCAGGAAGTGCTTCCCCCTTTCTCGATTTACTTGGATTTCCTAGCGATATTTACTTGGAAATCCAAGCAAAATTGCAGGTCAGATGGGGTTTCACAGTTTTGGGACACACTGGGTAACGTGCTTGGAGAAGGGCGCTCGCCGGGGCACCTGTCACGCCTTGTCCCGGCTGAGCCGCACCCACCCCGTGCGACGGGCTGGAATCGGGCGAGCCGTACTGGCCTTCCCGGTGGACCCCGGGGGCCGGACCGACGGAGGAGCACACGTGACCGTGGAAAGCACCGCCGCGCGCACGCCGCGCCGCGCCACCAGCGGCAAGCGCGCTAGTGCGAGCGCGAAGAAGAGTGCGAGCGCCAAGAAGGACGCGGCTCGGGATGGCCACACCGAGCTCGTACAGCTGCTGACGCCCGAGGGCCGCCGGGTCAAGAACCCCGAGTACGACAAGTACGTCGCGGACATCACGCCGGACGACCTGCGTGCCCTGTACCGGGACATGGTGATCACCCGCCGCTTCGACGCCGAGGCCGTCACCCTGCAGCGCCAGGGCGAGCTCGGCCTGTGGCCCTCGCTGCTCGGCCAGGAGGCCGCGCAGGTCGGCTCGGGGCGCGCCACCCGCGACGACGACTACGTCTTCCCCACCTACCGCGAGCACGGCGTTGCCTGGTGCAAGGGCGTCGACCCGACGCTGCTGCTCGGCATGTTCCGGGGCGTGAACAACGGCGGCTGGGACCCCAACAGCAACGGCTTCCAGCTGTACACGATCGTCATCGGCTCGCAGGCGCTGCACGCCACGGGGTACGCGATGGGCATGGCCAAGGACGGCGCGGACAGCGCCGTGATCGCGTACTTCGGCGACGGCGCGAGCAGCCAGGGCGACGTGGCCGAGGCGTTCACGTTCTCCGCGGTCTACAACGCCCCGGTGGTGTTCTTCTGCCAGAACAACCAGTGGGCGATCTCCGAGCCGACGGAGAAGCAGAGCCGGGTGCCGCTGTACCAGCGCGCGCAGGGCTACGGCTTCCCCGGCGTCCGCGTCGACGGCAACGACGTGCTCGCCTCGCTCGCGGTCACCAAGTGGGCCCTGGAGCGGGCGCGCGCGGGCGAGGGCCCGTCCCTGGTGGAGGCGTTCACGTACCGCATGGGCGCGCACACCACCTCCGACGACCCGACGCGCTACCGGCGCGACGAGGAGCGCGAGGCCTGGGAGGCGAAGGACCCGATCAAGCGCCTGCGCGCCTATCTGGAGTCCGAAGGCCACGCTGATGAGGGATTCTTCGCGGAACTCGACGCGGAGGCCGAGGCGTTGGGCAAACGAGTGCGAGAGGTGGTGCGGGCGATGCCGGATCCCGAGCCGATGTCGATCTTCGAGAACATCTACGCGGACGGGCACGCCCTCGTGGACGAGGAGCGGGCCCAGTTCGCCGCCTACCAGGCGTCGTTCGCGGACGCCCCGGTGAGCGCCGCCACGGGCGGGGAGGGCAAGTAACCATGGCCGTACAGAAGTTGCCGATCGCCAAAGCGATCAACGAATCCCTGCGCAACGCGCTTGAGACCGACCCGAAGGTCCTCGTCATGGGCGAGGACGTCGGCAAGCTCGGCGGCGTCTTCCGGGTCACGGACGGGCTGCAGAAGGACTTCGGCGAGGACCGCGTCATCGACACGCCGCTGGCCGAGTCGGGCATCGTCGGCACGGCCATCGGCCTGGCCCTGCGCGGCTACCGCCCGGTGGTGGAGATCCAGTTCGACGGCTTCGTCTTCCCCGCGTACGACCAGATCGTCACGCAGCTCGCGAAGATGCACGCGCGGGCGCTCGGCAAGGTCAAGGTGCCGGTCGTCATCCGCATTCCGTACGGCGGCGGCATCGGCGCCGTCGAGCACCACAGCGAGTCCCCGGAGGCCCTGTTCGCGCACGTCGCGGGCCTGAAGGTGGTCACTCCTTCGAACGCGTCCGACGCGTACTGGATGCTGCAGCAGGCCATCCAGAGCGACGACCCGGTGATCTACTTCGAGCCGAAGCGGCGCTACTGGGACAAGGGCGAGGTCAACACCGACGCCATCCCGGACCCGCTGCACAAGGCCCGCGTGGCCCGCGAGGGCACGGACGTGACGCTGGTCGCGTACGGCCCGATGGTGAAGACCTGTCTGGAGGCCGCCGCGGCCGCCGCCGACGAGGGCAAGTCCCTGGAGGTCGTGGACCTGCGCTCGGTCTCGCCCCTCGACTTCGACACGGTGCAGGCCTCGGTCGAGAAGACCGGCCGCCTCGTCGTCGTCCATGAGGCGCCGGTGTTCTTCGGCTCGGGCGGGGAGATCGCCGCGCGCATCACCGAGCGCTGCTTCTACCACCTGGAGGCGCCCGTGCTGAGGGTCGGCGGCTTCCACGCCCCGTATCCGCCCGCCCGGGTGGAGGAGGACTATCTGCCGGGCCTCGACCGGGTGCTCGACGCCGTCGACCGCTCGCTTGCGTACTGAGGGAAGAGGTCGTGACGACAATGACTGACACTGCGTCGGCGGTGCGTGAGTTCAAGATGCCCGACGTGGGCGAGGGGCTCACCGAGGCCGAGATCCTCAAGTGGTACGTGGCGCCGGGTGACACCGTCACCGACGGCCAGATCGTGTGCGAGGTGGAGACGGCCAAGGCGGCCGTGGAACTGCCCATTCCGTTCGACGGCACGGTCCGGGAGCTCCGGTTCCCGGAGGGCACGACGGTGGACGTCGGCCAGGTGATCATCACGGTGGGGCCGGAGGGCGGCTCCGCGCCCGCTCCTGAGGCCACGCCCGAGGCCACGCCTGAGACGGCACCCGAGCCCGCGCCGGCCGTCGAGCCGGAGGCGCCCGAGGCCCCCAAGGGCCGTCAGCCGGTCCTCGTCGGGTACGGCGTCGCCGAGTCCTCCACGAAGCGCCGCGCCCGCAAGCCGGTGCCCGGCCAGGCCGACGAGCCGCCCGCAGGACCGTCCTTCACGGCGGCGATCCAGGGCGAGCTGAACGGCCACAGCGCCCCGGCGCCCGCGGCCACCGCCGCCGCGGCCACCGCCCCGGCGACCGGTGCGCGCCCGCTCGCCAAGCCCCCGGTCCGCAAGCTCGCCAAGGACCTCGGCGTGGACCTGGCGACGGTCACGCCGTCGGGCCCCGACGGGATCATCACCCGTGAGGACGTCCACGCGGCGGTGGCCGTCCCGGAGCCCGCCCCGCAGCCGACGGTGGTCCAGGAGCCCGTCGTGGCGCCCGCGCCCGCCGACGCCCGCGAGACCCGCATCCCGGTCAAGGGCGTCCGCAAGGCCACCGCCCAGGCGATGGTCGGCTCGGCGTTCACCGCGCCGCACGTCACGGAGTTCGTGACGGTGGACGTGACGCGCACGATGAAGCTCGTCGAGGAGCTGAAGCAGGACCGCGCCTTCGAGGGCCTGCGGGTGAACCCGCTCCTGCTGATCTCCAAGGCGCTCCTCGTGGCGATCCGCCGCAACCCGGACGTCAACGCCGCCTGGGACGAGGCGAACCAGGAGATCGTCCAGAAGCACTATGTGAACCTGGGCATCGCCGCGGCGACCCCGCGCGGTCTGATCGTGCCGAACATCAAGGACGCGCACGCCAAGACCCTGCCCGAGCTGGCCGAGGCGCTCGGCGGACTGGTGACCACGGCCCGCGACGGCAAGACGTCACCGGCCGCCATGCAGGGCGGCACGGTCACGATCACGAACATCGGCGTCTTCGGCATCGACACGGGCACGCCGATCCTGAACCCCGGCGAGTCCGCGATCCTCGCGGTCGGCGCGATCAAGCTCCAGCCGTGGGTCCACAAGGGCAAGGTCAAGCCCCGCCAGGTCACGACCCTCGCCCTGTCCTTCGACCACCGCCTGGTGGACGGGGAGCTGGGCTCCAAGGTGCTCGGCGACGTGGCGGCGATCCTGGAGCAGCCGAAGCGGCTGATGACCTGGACGTAGGCTCACACATGAAGGGCCCGCCGCGATGTGCGGCGGGCCCTTCATGTGCAGGCGCGGTTACGCGACCTTGAAGCCGTAGTCCATGATCTTCTTGGCGTCCTTGTAACGGGACTCCTTCGTCGGCGCCGTCAGGACGGTGCCGACGATGGTCTTGCCGCCTCGCGTCGCGGCGAAGACGAGGTTGAACTTCGCCTGGGCGCCGGAGCCGGTCTTCACACCGATCGCGCCGCGGTAGGAGCCGAGGAGCTGGTTGGTGTTGCCCCACGTGGGCATGCCACGGGTGCCGCCGTTGGGCATCGTGGGCTTCGCCTTGTGGTACCGCGTCTTCACGACCGTACGGAACAGCGAGTTCTTCATCGCCTTGACCGTCAGCTTGGTGAGGTCGCGCGGCGACGAGTAGTTCGCACCATTGCTTATGCCGTCGAACGAGTCGAAGTGCGTGTTGCGCAGGCCGAGGTCGCGGGCGGTCTTGTTCATCTTGCCGATGAACGACTTCACGCGGGCACCGCGCGAGGAGCCCTTGCCGTAGGTGTCGGCGAGGGCGTAGGCGGCGTCGCAGCCGGACGGCAGCATCAGGCCGTAGAGCAGGTCGCGGACGGTGGCCTTGTCGCCGACGATGAGGCCCTTGGCCGAGGACGCGCCGTTGCGGACGATGTAGTCGCTGTACGCCTTCTGGTACTTGACCTTGCGGTTCAGGTTCAGGTTCGGCTGGTTCAGCACCGTGAGCGCGGTCGCGATCTTCGTGGTGGACCCCGTCTTGAGGCGGGAGTCGGCGCCCTTCGTGAACAGCGTCTTGCCCGTCCCGCTGTTCATCAGGAAGCCGCCCTTCGCCGAGATCGACGGCTTGGGCGGCGCGGCGGCCTGCGCGGCGGGTGCCGTGATGACCGTCGTCGCCATGACGGCCCCGGCGGTGACGACGGCTGCTGCCGACGCGCGGCGCATGCCAGTTGTCCGGATTCTCAAGGTAGACGCTCCATTGTCCCTGATACGTGAGTTGGGCGGCCCGCACCCCAAACCCCCCGAATTACAGACGACATGGGGGAGCCGCCACGGACAAGACTCGCGAGGGGGCGTGAAGGATGCACGGACGACGGAAAAAGTGACCCGAAAGTTGTCGTGTGATCCCGCATGTACGAGGGCGCTGTCCGTATGGCGGCATGAGGGAGCTGGCCGAATCACGACATGAAGGCGCTGTCCGGATCGTGGACCGAAGATCCCCCGTATACGTGTTGTATCTATGCTGTGCGCATGCCCACCGCCCCCACGGTCCCCTTGGTTCCCGCCAAACAGCCCCCCGCCGCCGAGCGCGTCTACGCCCACGTCAAACAGAGCGTCCTGGAGCGCCGTTACGAAGGCGGCACCCTCCTGACCGAGGGCGAACTCGCCGACGCCGTCGGCGTCTCCCGCACCCCCGTGCGCGAAGCGCTGCTCAAGCTCGAAGTGGAGGGGCTGCTCCGCCTCTACCCGAAGAAGGGCGCGCTCGTCCTGCCGGTGTCCGCGCAGGAGATCGCCGACGTCGTCGAGACCCGCCTCCTCGTGGAGACCCACTCGGTGCGCAAGGCGGTGCCCGCGCCGCCGGGCCTGCTCGACCGGCTCGCAAAGCTCCTGGAGAAGCAGCGGGAGCAGGCCGCGGCGGGCGACCTCGCCGGGGCGGCCACGACGGACCGCTGCTTCCACGCCGAGATCGTCCGCAGCGGCGGCAACGAGATCCTGTCGCGTCTGTACGACCAGCTGCGCGACCGCCAGCTGCGGATGGGCGTCGCCGTGATGCACTCCCACCCGGACCGGATCGCGAAGACCCTCGCCGAGCACGAGGAGATCCTGGCCGCGCTCACCGCCGCCGACGCGGACGCGGCGGTGGCCGTGGTGACCCGGCACGTCGGCTGGTTCCAGAACCTCGCCCGGGGGGCGACGCGATGAGCTCCCCCTCCGGACGCCTCCCGAGTGATCCCCCGGGCGGCAAACGGGCCGTCCTCGTCTGGTCCGTCGGCGTCGCCGTCTACTTCGTCGCCGTCATCTTCCGCACGTCCCTCGGCGTCGCGGGCCTGGACGCGGCCGACCGCTTCCACGTCAACGCCTCCGCCCTGTCGACGTTCTCGATCCTCCAACTGCTCGTGTACGCGGGCATGCAGATACCCGTCGGCCTGATGGTCGACCGGCTCGGCACGAAGAAGGTCCTCACCCTCGGCGTGGTCCTGTTCACCGTCGGCCAGCTGGGCTTCGCGCTCTCGCCGTCGTACGGCACCGCGCTCGCGTCGCGCGCGCTGCTCGGGTGCGGTGACGCGATGACGTTCATCAGCGTCCTGCGGCTCGGCACGCGCTGGTTCCCGGCCCGGCGCGGCCCCCTGGTCGCGCAGCTCGCGGGCCTGGTGGGCATGGCGGGCAACCTCGTGTCGACGCTCGTCCTCGCGCGCCTCCTCCACGAGGTCGGCTGGACCGCGGCGTTCGCGGGCAGCTCGCTCGCCGGAGTCGTCGTCCTCGTCCTGATGTCGCTGTTCCTCAAGGACCACCCGGAGGGCCACGAGCCGGAGCCGCCCGCGGCCCGCGCGAAGGCCGGACCCGGCTTCGTACGCGAACAGATCGCGCTGTCGTGGCGGGAGCCCGGCACGCGGCTCGGCCTGTGGGTGCACTTCACGACGCAGTTCCCCGCGATGGTGTTCCTGCTGCTCTGGGGACTGCCGTTCCTGGTCGAGGCGCAGGGACTCTCGCGCGGTGCCGCGGGCGACCTGCTCACCCTGGTCGTCCTGTCGAACATGGCGATAGGCCTGGTCTACGGCCAGATCGTGGCCCGGCACCACGCGGCGCGCCTGCCCCTGGCGCTCGGCACGGTCGCGGCGACGGCGCTCGTGTGGGCGGCCATGCTGGCGTACCCCGGGGACCATGCGCCCCTGTGGCTCCTCATCGTGGTGTGCGCGGTGCTCGGGGCGTGCGGGCCCGCTTCGATGATCGGCTTCGACTTCGCCCGGCCCGCGAACCCGCCGGAGCGGCAGGGCACCGCGTCCGGCATCACGAACATGGGCGGCTTCGTCGCGTCGATGACGACGCTGCTCGCGATCGGCGTCCTGCTCGACGTGACGGGCGACAACTACCGCGTCGCCTTCTCGGCGGTCTTCGCCCTGGAGGCCCTGGGCGTCAGCCAGATCCTGCGCCTGCGCGGGCGCGCCGCCCGGCGGGAGCGCGAGCGGCTCGTCGCGAGCCGGGTGGAGACGGTGCACGTGCCGGCGGCCTGACGGGCCGGGGAGGCGCCGTCTCCCCGGCTGCCCGCGTCATGGCGTGCCCGTGATACGGCGGGCCCGCGTCACGGCGTGACCGCGAACTCCCCGAGGATCGCGTCGCCGAGGTCCTGGTCGCCCTCGACCTTCACCCGGTCCCTGACCGCCGCGTACGTCACGCGGCCGCAGGCGAGGCGGAAGTACGTGTCCCAGTCCATGCCGATGGTGACGAGGGGGCCGAGCGAGGGGGTGTTGTCGACGGTGCCCCTGCCCTCCGCGTCGACGCGGACCGTGCGCAGGAACTCGACGGGGCCGCTCACGTCGAAGACGACGGCCGAGTTGGCGGGGGCGCCCGCGTTCTTCGCGACGACCTTCGGCAGGCCCTGCAGGAGCAGGTCGCGGGCGACGTACGCGCCGGGGGACTCCAGGTTGCCCGGCTTGCGCAGGGTCGTGCGCAGGTCCTGCTCGTGCACCCACACGTCGAAGGCCCGCACCCGCATGGCCAGTTCGAGGGTCTGCTCCGAGCCGAGGGGGCCGCGCACCTTCGCCGACGGGTCGCGCGACTCGTTCCGCAGCTGGCGGTTGCGCCGGATGATCGTGTACTCCAGCTCGGAGGTCATCTCCGGCGCCGTGTGGTGGCGGCGCACGTCCACCTGCATCTCCATGTACCGCTGGCTCTCGTTCTGCACGTGGTAGAGGTCGCGCGGCAGGGTGTGGATCGGACGGGGGTCGCCCAGCATCTCGCAGTCGAGGCCGATGACGTGGGAGACGATGTCCCGGACGGACCAGCCCGGGCAGGGCGTCGGCTGGTTCCACTCGCCCTCGGCGAGCGGCGTCACCAGCTCGGATATCGCATCCACGGCGTGGGTCCAGGCATCGGCGTAGGTTTGCAGGCTGGGATGGAGACTCACGGGACCCCTCGGCGGTCGTACGCGGGCGGTGGGTGTCTTGGGGGCTTAAGTTACGCTGCCCGTGGGCACCCCGGCAGTGCTTTCGTGTGACGATCGTAGGCCTACTTGACGGTTCGAATGCCAGGACGGTGGTACTGTGCGCGCCTCTCTCCTCCAGATCGCCGTAGACGATGACGAATCCGTCAATTCCCGTAGGCAGCGCGTCTCGTCGCTGATCCGCGAGGTCGCCGGGCGGGAGGGCTCCGATCTGGTCGTCCTGCCGGAGCTGTGGACGACGGGGGCGTTCGGGTACGAGGCGTTCGCCACGGAGGCCGAGCCGCTTCAGGGTCCGACGTACGAGGCGATGGCCAAGGCCGCGAGCGACGCGGGCGTGTGGCTGCACGCCGGGTCGATCCCCGAACGGGCCGCTTCCGACGGCGGCTCCGCCGCGGGCGAGGGCCCCCTCTACAACACCTCCCTGGTCTTCTCCCCGTCCGGCGAGCTGGCCGGCTCCTACCGCAAGATCCACCGCTTCGGCTTCGACAAGGGCGAGGCCGTCCTGATGGGCGCGGGCACCGAACTCGTCACCGTGCGGACGCCGGAAGCCGTCCTCGGCCTCGCGACCTGCTACGACCTGCGCTTCCCCGAGCTGTTCCGGGGGCTCGTCGACCAGGGCGCCGAGGTGTTCGTGGTGCCCGCGGGCTGGCCCGCGCGCAGGCGGGCGCACTGGTCGCTGTTCGCGCGGGCGCGGGCCGTCGAGGACCAGGCGTTCGTCCTCGCCTGCGGTACGGCGGGCACGCACGCGGGAGTGGAGCAGGCCGGGGCCAGCGTCGCCGTCGACCCCTGGGGCGAGGTGCTCGGCGAGGCCGGGGGCACGGCGGCGGAGGTCCTCACCGTGGACCTGGACCTGGCGAAGGTCGCCGAGACGCGGGAGCAGTTCCCGGCGCTGAAGGACCGGCTCCTGGGCGTGGCCGAGCCGCGCCGCCCCTGACGCCGCCTGTCAGTCCTGCCCGCGCTCCTTCTCCGCCATCCGGATCACGCACACGGCGACGGCGAGCAGCAGCGCGGGATCGGCGTCGTCCCGGACGATCTGGACGCCGTACGCGTCCCGGGCGCTGAACCACCGCCGTGAGATGTCCGCGAGCAGCTCGCCCTCGTACTCGATCGCGAACTCGCGGTCCAGGATCTTGCCGCTGACGTCGAGCTCCGTGCCCTCCACCAGCGTCACGCGGTAGTGGTTGCGCAGCAGGGAGAGCCGCTTCCGCTTCACCGTGGCGAGCGGCTCGCCCCCGCGTTCGATCACCATCGTGTCGCGGAGGGCGAGCATCTTCGCGCGGATGACGATGAGCACCCGGCCCTGCATGTCCTTGAGCTCGAAGGTGTCGCGCAGCCGCATGGCCTTGCCGTCGACGAGGAAGACCTTGCGGCCGTGGTCGTCCTCGATCCAGTAGTCGTCACCGATGCCGAGCAGCCGGTCGCGTACGAGAAGCCTCATGCGGCCATGAGTACCCAGAAGCGGACGATCCGCTCCCGTGGACGCGCGGACGTCAGCCTTCGAGGAACGCCAGGAGCGCGTCCGCCAGCATGGGCGGGTCGTCGACGCCGCACAGCTCCCGGACGCTGTGCATGGACAGGATCGCCACGCCGATGTCGACCGTCTTGATGCCGTGCCGCGCCGCCGTGATCGGGCCGATCGTCGTGCCGCACGGCATCGCGTTGTTGGAGACGAACGACTGGAACGGCACGCCCGCCTTCGCGCACGCGGCGGCGAACACGGCGCGGCCGCCGCCGTCCGTCGCGTAGCGGTTGTTGACGTTCACCTTCAGGATCGGGCCCCGGTTGGCGCGCGGGTGGTGCGTCGGGTCGTGCCGCTCGGCGTAGTTGGGGTGCACGGCGTGGCCCGTGTCGGAGGACAGACACACCGTGCCCGCGAAGGCGCGCGCCTTGTCCTCGTAGGACCCGCCGCGCGTGAACACCGAACGCTCCAGGACGCCGCCGAGCAGCGGGCCGTCGGCGCCCGTGTCGGACTGCGAGCCGTTCTCCTCGTGGTCGAAGGCGGCGAGGACCGGGATGTACGGCAGCGCGTCGGCGTCCGGCGCGGTGGCGACGGCGGCGAGCGCGGCCGTCGCGGCGTGCACGGACAGGAGGTTGTCCATGCGCGGCCCCGCGAGCAGCTCGCGGTCGCGGCCCAGGTACGCGGGCGGCTCCACGGAGTGGGTCATCAGGTCCCAGCCGGTCACCTCGCCGGGGGCGATGCCGCACTCCTCCTCGACGAAGCGGATCAGGTCGCCCTCGCGCACGTCGTCGCCGAGGCCCCAGATGGGCTGCATGTGCTTCTGCTTGTCGAGCTTGAGGCCCTCGCTGTGCACCGAACGGTCCATGTGGATGGCCAGTTGGGGCACGCGGAGCAGCGGGCGGTCGATGTTGACCAGCCGCGTCGAGCCGTCCTTCAGCGTGAGGCGCCCTGCGAGGCCCAGGTCGCGGTCCAGCCAGGAGTTGAGCAGCGGCCCGCCGTAGATCTCCACGGCGACCTGGCGCCAGCCGTGCGCGCCGGCGTCCGGCAGCGGCTTCACGCGCAGGTTCGGCGAGTCGGTGTGGGCGCCGACGATCCGGAACGGGGTGTGGGCGGCGGCGCCCGCCGGCACGTACCACGCGATGATCGCGCCGCCCCGCAGCACGTACTTGCCGCCGCTCGTGGCGTCCCAGGCGTCGGTCTCCTGCACCTGCCGGAAGCCGGCCTTCTCCAGCCGCTCGGCGGCGCTCGCCACGGCGTGGTACGGCGACGGGCTCGCCGCCAGAAAGGACATGAGGTCGTCGGTGTGACCGCGGTCGAAGCGGGGGCGTGTGCTCATGCGGTCACCTTAACCAGGCCCCTGGGCCCTCGGCGGTCCTGTCTGCGGGCCTCCGCCGCTACCGCGGCGGTTGTCTCCCACCCGCCCGCCCGTTTCCACCTTTACGCGGGGTGGGCGCCTCTTGTGGGGGTTGCCCGCCGTCGGCGGCGTATGGGGCGGGCGGGCGGGGTAGCTCCCGCCGCGGAGCGGCGGGCACGGAGGCGTACGCGGCTGTCGCCGAACAGGCCGGTGGCCCGCCCCCGGGGAGGGGCGGGCCACCGGTGCGAGGGGGCTTAGAAGGCCGCCTCGTCGAGTTCCATGAGGTCGAGGGCCACGCCCTCGGAGAGGGCGCGCTGGGTGGCGACGCCCGGGAGCACGTTCGCCGCGAAGAACTTCGCCGCGGCGATCTTGCCCTGGTAGAACGGCACATCCTTCGCGGCGGCGGTCTCCAGCTTCTCCGCCGCGACGGCGGCACCGCGCAGCAGCAGGTAGCCGACGACGACGTCGCCGGAGGCGAGCAGCAGGCGCGTGGTGTTGAGGCCGACCTTGTAGATGGACTTGACGTCCTTCTCCGTGGCCGCGAGGTCCGTCAGCATGACGCCGACGATGGCCTCGAGCTCGACGGCGGCCTTGGCCAGCTCCTCGCGGGCCCCGGCGAGCTCCTCGCCGCCCGTGCCGACGGCGAGGAACTTCTTGATCTCCTCGGCGAGGCCGTTCAGCGCGGCGCCCTGGTTGCGGACGATCTTCCGGAAGAAGAAGTCCTGGCCCTGGATGGCGGTGGTGCCCTCATAGAGCGTGTCGATCTTGGCGTCGCGGATGTACTGCTCGATCGGGTACTCCTGGAGGTACCCCGAGCCGCCGAAGGTCTGGAGCGACTGGGCCAGCTGCTCGTAGGCCTTCTCCGAGCCGTAGCCCTTCACGATCGGCAGGAGCAGGTCGTTGAGGGCGTTCAGCTGGGCGGCGTCCTCGCCCGTCGCCTCCTTGACCGCGATGTCGTCCTGGACGGCCGCGGTGTACAGGACGAGGGCGCGCATGCCCTCCGCGTACGCCTTCTGCGTCATCAGGGAGCGGCGCACGTCCGGGTGGTGAGTGATCGTCACCTTCGGCGCGGTCTTGTCCATGAACTGGGCGAGGTCGGGGCCCTGGACGCGCTCCTTGGCGTACTCCAGGGCGTTCAGGTAGCCCGTGGACAGCGTGGAGATCGCCTTCGTGCCGACCATCATGCGGGCGAACTCGATGATGCGGAACATCTGGCGGATGCCGTCGTGCTTGTCGCCGATCAGCCAGCCCTTGGCGGGGTGCTTGTCGCCGAACGTCATCTCGCAGGTGTTGGACGCCTTGAGGCCCATCTTGTGCTCGACGTTCGTCGCGTACGCGCCGTTGCGGGCGCCGAGCTCGCCGGTCTCCCAGTCGAACTCGAACTTCGGCACCAGGAACAGGGACAGGCCCTTGGTGCCGGGGCCCGCGCCCTCGGGGCGGGCGAGGACGTAGTGGAGGATGTTCTCCGACATGTCGTGCTCGCCGGACGTGATGAAGCGCTTCACGCCCTCGATGTGCCAGGAGCCGTCCTCCTGCTGCACGGCCTTGGTGCGGCCCGCGCCCACGTCCGAACCGGCGTCCGGCTCGGTGAGGACCATCGTCGAGCCCCACTGCTTCTCGACGGCTATCTCGGCGATCTTCTTCTGCGCCTCGGTGCCCTCTTCGAAGAGGATGCCGGCGAACGCCGGGCCCGAGGAGTACATCCAGATCGCCGGGTTGGCGCCGAGGAGCAGCTCCGCGTACGCCCAGATCAGGGAGCGGGGCGAGGTGGTGCCGCCGATCTCCTCGGGCAGGCCGAGACGCCAGTACTCGGAGTCCATGAAGGCCTGGTAGCTCTTCTTGAAGGAGTCCGGGATCGGCGCGGTGTTGGTCTCCGGGTCGAACACCGGCGGGTTGCGGTCGGCGTCCTCGAAGGACGCGGCCAGCTCGTTCTCGGCGAGGCGGGCGAGCTCGCCGAGGATGTTCCGTGCGGTCTCGACGTCCATCTCCGCGAACGGGCCGGTGCCGTACAGCTTGTCGCGGCCGAGCACCTCGAAGAGGTTGAACTCGATGTCGCGGAGATTCGACTTGTAGTGCCCCATGGCGACGGCTCCGTTAGTGGCTCGGGAGGCTGAACCTCGAGTGCGTACCAGTAAGTAGCAAGTGGTTGTCCATGATGCTACCCGCCGGTAATAAGAGGCAACCCCTGATGGCCCAAGTGTGAGCAGGCTCTACTTGCCGGGCACCTCCGCGAGGAACTCGGTGATGAGCTTCTGCCACTGGGCGGGCTGCTCGGCGAACGGCAGGTGGCCGGTGGCCAGCTCCGCGGTGCGGGCGCCCGCGATGCCCGCGGCGACCTCCCTGTGCAGGGTCGGCGGGACCAGGCGGTCCTCCGTGGTCGTGATCACCAGCGTCGGCACGGAGATCTGGGGCAGGTCCGCGCGCACGTCCACGCGGGACGCCAGGTCCACGTGCTCCTCCGTGCCCTCCGGGAGCGTGTCCGCCGTGCCGCGCAGGGTGGCCGCCAGCTCCTGTGGGGACAGGGCCTCCAGGGCCGCCGGGCTCAGGGCGAGCGGGACCAGGAACTCGGCCAGGATGTCCCGCTCACCGGACGCCGCCAGGTCCCGCCAGGTGCGGGCCGTCAACGTCAGGCGGTTGTCCGGGTGGGCGAAGGGGGCCGTCAGGGCCAGGGCCGTCACGCGGTCCGGGTGGCGGGTCGCCGCCCTGATCGCCACCGGGGCTCCCAGGGAGTAGCCCACGAGCGTGAAGGTGTCCGCGGACTCGGCGTCCGCCGCGGCGATCAGCTCGTCCGCGAGGGTGTCCAGGTCGAGGGGGGCCGTGGAGCGGGGCGTGGCCCCCGTGCCCGGGTAGTCGATGCCCACGGCTCTGTGGGTCTTGGTCAGGTCTTCGATGATCGGGCCGTAGTTGGCGGCGAAGGAGCCGCCTGCGCCGTGGGCCAGGAGCAGGGTGGGGCCGGCCTTGGGGCCGGCGGTGGTCCGTGCGTACGTGGACGTGGTCGTGGACATGGGAGGTCCCCCCTCGGTTCCGAGTGCATCTGTAGCCCTCGCTACAAAAACCGTACCCCTCCCGCCCTCTCATTGTCTAGCGCCCACTACAGAATGTTCTGTCGGCTGCGCGTGGGGTGGGCGGGCGGGGTAGATCCGCCGCGAAGCGGCGGGCCGGAGGCGCATCGGGCCCGGGTGCGGGTCGGTGGGTGGTGCGCCGCGCTGCGCGCGGCGTTGTTTCCCACCCGCCCGCCCGTTTCCGGTCGGATGGCGGGGGACGCCCCTCGCGGGGGTTGTTCGCCATTGGCGGGTGCGGGGCCGGGTGCGGGGCGGTGGATACGGGTGGGCGCCCACGCCAGGGTCGGTACGCTGGGGGGCATGTACGGCTACGACCAGCACGCCGGTGCCGGGCAGGGGTACGCCCCGCCCCAACAGCCGCAGCAGCACGCGCAGATGCCCGGTGGTTACGGCCAGCAGGCCCCGCTGTATCCCGAGCCCTCGCCGCCGTCCCTCGCGGACGCGGTGCGCGCGTTCACCACGGGGTCGATGTCCGCCGAGGACTTCCAGCAGGTCTTCGCGACGTCGAAGGTGTACTGCCCGCGCGGCGACAACCCGGGCTTCCTCGCGCTGCACAACACGCAGCAACCGGTCATCCCGATGTTCACCTCGCTCAAGGAGCTGCGGAGGTACGCGGGCAAGGAGTCCAAGTACTTCGTCATCACCGGTGCCGAGGTGATCGACCTGCTGCCGACCGGCTACGGCTTCGTCCTCGACATGGAGGGTGAGCATCGCATGGTGTTCGACGCCAAGGCCGTCGAGCAGATGGTGGATTTCGCGATGCGCCGCATGTACGGCTAGACGCCAGGCGTATGTAGGCACGCTGGGCGACCCGCCCGGTTTTGGCCGCTGCCGCTCTCTCGACTGATCACGTGAACGCCCGGAGGGAATGCCCTCCGGGCGTTCCGTGTTTCGAAGTGGCAGAAAGTTCTACGTTCAACTAATCTGAGCGTACAAGGAGGTCCGAACCATGCCTGCAGTGACCGTCGAGAACCCGCTGACCCTGCCCCGCGTGACCGTCCCGGCCGATGCCGTGGCGCGTCCCGTGCTCGCCGTGACGACCGCTCCGAGCGGCTTCGAGGGCGAGGGGTTCCCGGTGCGCCGGGCGTTCGCCGGGATCAACTACAAGTACCTCGACCCGTTCATCATGATGGACCAGATGGGTGAGGTGGAGTACGCGGCCGGGGAGCCCAAGGGCACGCCCTGGCACCCGCACCGCGGCTTCGAGACCGTGACCTACCTGATCGACGGCACCTTCATCCACCAGGACTCCAACGGAGGCGGCGGCACCATCAAGAACGGAGACACCCAGTGGATGACGGCGGGCTCGGGCCTGCTGCACATCGAGGCGCCGCCGGAGTCGCTCGTCCTGTCCGGCGGGCTCTTCCACGGCCTCCAGCTGTGGGTCAACCTGCCCGCCAAGGACAAGATGATGGACCCCCGCTATCAGGACATCCGCGGCGGCCAGGTGCGGCTGCTCACCTCGCCCGACGGGGGCGCGCTCCTTCGGGTGATCGCCGGTGAGCTCGACGGGCACGAAGGGCCCGGGATCACGCACACGCCGATCACGATGATCCACGCGACCGTGCGGCCCGGCGCCGAAGTCACCCTCCCCTGGAGAGAGGACTTCAACGGGCTCGCGTACGTGCTCGCCGGGCGCGGCACCGTCGGGGCCGAGCGGCGCCCCGTCGAGCTGGGGCAGACGGCCGTCTTCGGCGCCGGTGGCTCCCTCACCGTCCGGGCCGACGACAAGCAGGACTCCCACACGCCCGACCTGGAGGTCGTCCTGCTCGGCGGACAGCCGATCCGGGAGCCCATGGCGCACTACGGGCCGTTCGTCATGAACTCGCGGGCCGAGCTCCAGCAGGCCTTCGAGGACTACCAGAAGGGGCTTCTGGGGTCCGTGCCCGCGGTGCACGGCATGTGACATCCCGGTGGCGTACGGGGCGGGGTGCCCCGCCCCGTACGGCGTACACCCCCGTGCGGGGCGGCACCGGCCGTG
This sequence comes from Streptomyces sp. NPDC059003, assembly GCF_042740445.1. Taxonomy (NCBI): domain Bacteria; kingdom Bacillati; phylum Actinomycetota; class Actinomycetes; order Kitasatosporales; family Streptomycetaceae; genus Streptomyces; species Streptomyces sp. NPDC059003. Next base: position 16,134 of record NZ_JBHYJH010000146.1, read on the forward strand.
ATCCGGTGAAGGCGTGCGTACCCTTCTGCCCCCGCCGGTCCAGCGCGTCGCCGCCTGGTGCGCCGCCGTGCTGCTCGTCGCCGGCGTGGCCGGTGTCGGCGTCTGGCTGTGCGTGGTGTTCAAGACGGCGGTCACGCCGGTGCTGCTCGCGCTGCTGGGCACCGCGCTGCTCGGGCCGCTGTACCGGCGCCTGGTGAAGATGCGGGTGCAGCGCTCGCTCGCGGCCGGGCTCACCTGCGCCGCCGTGCTCGCCGTGGTCGGCGGGGCCGTCTACATCGTCGTCGTCGCGCTCATCGACACCGGCGACCAGATCGTCGCCTCCCTCAAGGACGCGGGCCGGTCCCTCGCCGACCACTTCGGCGCGGCCGGCACGTCCCTGGACGACCTGGCGTCCAACTCCAAGGAACTCCTCGGCAAGTTCGGCGGGACGGCGGCCTCCGGCGTCGTCAGCGGCCTCAGCGTCGTCGGCGAGATGATCGCCACCGCCGTGCTCGCGCTGCTGCTGGTCTTCTTCTTCCTGCGGGACTCGCACAAGGCCGCGGACACGCTGCGCTCGCTGGTGCCCGCCGCGTCGGCGGACACGGTGGAGGCGATGGCCCGCCGGGCGTTCACGGCCGTCGAGGGCTTCATGCGCGGGACGACGTTCATCGCGCTCATCGACGCCGTGTGCATCACCGTCGGGCTGCTCGTGCTGCGCGTGCCGGGGGCGGCCGGGCTCGGGGCGCTCGTCTTCGTCGGGGCCTACATCCCGTATCTGGGGGCGTTCCTCTCGGGTGCGATCGCCGTCCTGGTGGCCCTTGCCGATCGCGGGGTCGCCATCGCGCTGTGGGCGCTCGGCGTGGTCCTCGCGGTGCAGGTCCTCGAGGGGCATGTGCTCCAGCCGATGATCCAGAGCAGGACCGTGCAGATGCACCCGGCGGTGGTGATGCTCGCCATCACCGCGGGCGCGTCCGTCGCCGGGATCATCGGGATGCTGCTCGCCGTGCCGCTGACCGCCGCCGCCTTCGGAGTGCTGTCGGAGCTGCGGGCCCGTTACGCGGGAGCGGAATCCGCGTCGGCCGCCTCTCCGGAGAGCTCCCCCGACGCTTCGTAGAGGTCCCCAGGCGCTTCGTAGAGGTCCCCCGGCGTTTCCTGCGCTTCGTAGAGCTCGAACCAGATGCTCTTGCCCTCGCCGCGCGGGTCCACGCCCCACCGGTCCGCGAGCAGCTCCATGAGCACCAACCCGCGCCCGGAGGAGGCGAGTTCGCCGGGGTGCCGCTTGTGCGGCAGGTCGTCGCTGCCGTCGGTGACCTCCACGCGGAGCCTGCGCGCGCCCGCCTCACCGGTGACCTCGGTGACCTCGGCGACCAGGAGCGCGTCGCCGTCGGTGTGCACCAGGACGTTGGTGACCATCTCGGAGACGAGCAGGACCGCCGAGTCGACCTGGTCGGCGTCCGCCCAGTCGTGCAGCAGGTCCCGGAGGTGGCCGCGGGCGCCCGCCACGCGCTCCGGCTCGGCCTGGGCGATGGTCAGCATGGTGCGCCGGACGCGGGTGCGCTGCTGCTCGGGGCGGCCGGTGCGGCGGAGCAGCAGGACCGCTATGTCGTCCTCGCGGCGGTCGGCGAGCGGTCCCGTGGTGTGGTGCGACGAAGGGCCGTGCACGGCCTGTACGAGGGTGTCGGCGAGCGCCTCCAGGCCGTCGTCCACCGCCGTGCTCGAACCCTCGTAGCCGTCGTAGCCGTGGACGGCCCCCGCCGGGTCCGCGTACTCCCCGTACTCCCCGGGTCCCTCGAATCCCTCGTACTCCCTGAGGATGCCGTGGATGCGCGACCAGCCGGTGTCCAGGTCGTGGCCGCCGGTCTCGATGAGGCCGTCGGTGCAGATCAGCATGGTCTCGCCGGTGTCCAGGACGAGACGGCTCGTGGGGTAGTCGGCGTCCGGGTCGATGCCGAGGGGGAGGCCGCCCGCGATGGGCCGCTGCAGGACCGTGCCGTCGGCCATGCGTATGACGGGCTCCGGGTGTCCCGCGCGGGCGATCTCCAGGATGCCGGTCGCCGGATCGGCCTCTACGTAGAGACAGGTCGCGAAGCGCGGGTCGGCGCCCGTGTCGTCGCGGTTGTCCGTGGAGCCGTAGCTGATGCCGTCCGTGATGCCGGACAGGAAACGCGTCGCCCTGGAGAGCACCGCGTCCGGGCGGTGGCCCTCGGACGCGTACGCCCGCAGGGCGATCCGCAGCTGCCCCATCAGGCCCGCCGCCCGCACGTCGTGGCCCTGGACGTCGCCGATGACGAAGGCGATGCGGCCGCTGGGCAGCGGGATCATGTCGTACCAGTCGCCGCCGACCTGGAGCCCGCCGCCCGTCGGTACGTAGCGGGCGGCGACGCTCATGCCGGGGATCTCCGGGCCGAGCGTCGGCATCATCGACCGCTGCAGGCCCTCGGTGAGCTCACGCTCCGACTCGGCGACCCCGGCCCGCGACAGGGCCTGCGCGAGCATCCGGGCGACGGTGGTGAGCACGGAGCGCTCGTCGGGCGTGAACGACACGGGGTACGTGAACGCCGCCATCCACGCGCCCATCGTGCGGCCCGCGACGATCAGCGGCAGGAACGCCCACGACTGCCGCTTGAAGCGCGAGGCGAGCGGCCAGGTCGTCGGGTAGCGGCGGCGGTACTCCTCCGGAGAGGACAGATAGACCGCGCGGCCGGTGCGCAGCACCTCGGCGGCCGGGTAGTCGGTGTCCAGGGGCATCGAGGCGAGCGGGTCGTCGTCTCCGTAGCCGTGGTGTCCGTGGTGGCCGACGACAGTGAGCCGGTCGCCCGTGGCGCCGAACACGGCGAGGCCGTCCGGCGAGAACCCGGGCATGGACAGGCCCGCGGCCACCCTGAGCACCTCCTCCGTGGAGCGGGCCTCCGCGAGCGCGCGGCCCGCGTCCAGGAGGAACGCCTCACGGGAGCGGCGCCAGTCGCCGGTCACGGGGGTGCGGGCGGCGGCGCCCGGGGAGGGCTCGGTGACCTCCTGGAGGGTGCCGATCAGCTCGTACGCGTTCGACGACGCGTCGTGCACGATCGGACGGGTGCGGCTGCGGACCGTGCGCAGGACGCGGCGGCCCTGCTCGTCCATGATCCGCAGGCGGGCCTCGGCGAGGGTGCCCTCGGCGACGGCGAGCTGCACGATGCCGTGGATCTCGTTCCAGTCGACGGGGTGGAAGCGGGACCGTACCGCCGCCTCCGTGGTGGTCACCTCGCGCTCGGGCAGGCCGAGCAGGCGGGCCGCCTCCGCGTCCAGGGTGACCGTCCCGCGCGCGTTGTCCCAGCGCCACAGGCCGGTCGCGATGGCGGCAAGGACGTCTCGTACGGGCGGCAGCGCGCCCTGGCCGGGCGGCAGAGAGGCGTCCCCCATCCGCTCGCGGGGCTCATCGGTGCGCATTGATCCACTGTAGGAAGAGGTCCGGACCACTCGCCACCTTGGCCCCGGGGGACGCAGGCCCCTCGTATACGAGGGGAAGTGATCTTGCGCCGGACGGTAGCCTTGACAGCTAGCAAGTTCTCTCGGGCGCGTCCGGAAGCGGCCCGAGTCGGCATCCCCCGATCTCGAAAGACTGGATGAACGACGATGCATCGGTACAGGTCCCACACGTGCGGTGAGCTCCGCGCCTCTGACGTCGGCACGGACGTCCGGCTGAGCGGCTGGCTGCACAATCGGCGCGACCTGGGCGGCATCCTCTTCATCGATCTCCGCGACCACTACGGCATCACGCAGCTGGTGGCCCGCCCCGGCACGGCCGCCGCCGAGGTCCTGGACAAGCTCTCCAAGGAGACCGTCGTCCGCGTGGACGGCAAGGTCGTCTCCCGCGGCACGGAGAACGTGAACCCGGAGCTGCCCACCGGCGAGATCGAGATCGAGGCCGTCGAGGTCGAGGTGCTCGGCGCGGCCGCCCCGCTGCCGTTCACGATCAACGCGGAGGACGGGGTCAACGAGGAGCGGCGCCTGGAGTACCGCTTCCTGGACCTGCGCCGCGAGCGCATGCACCGGAACATCATGCTCCGGTCGGCCGTCATCGCCGCGATCCGCCACAAGATGGTGGCCCTCGGCTTCAACGAGATGGCGACGCCGATCCTCACCGCGACCTCCCCCGAGGGCGCGCGCGACTTCGTGGTGCCCTCCCGCCTGAACCCGGGCAAGTTCTACGCCCTGCCGCAGGCCCCGCAGCAGTTCAAGCAGCTGCTCATGATCTCCGGCTTCGACCGGTACTTCCAGATCGCGCCGTGCTTCCGCGACGAGGACGCCCGCGCGGACCGCTCGCCGGGCGAGTTCTACCAGCTCGACGTCGAGATGTCCTTCGTCGAGCAGGAGGACGTCTTCCGGCCGATCGAGCAGCTCATGACCGAGCTGTTCACGGAGTTCGGCGGCGGCCGCGAGGTCACCTCGCCGTTCCCGCGCATCCCGTTCCGCGAGTCGATGCTGAAGTACGGCTCGGACAAGCCGGACCTGCGCGCCCAGCTGGAGCTCGTCGACATCACCGACGTGTTCGCGGACTCGGAGTTCAAGGCGTTCGCGGGCAAGCACGTGCGGGCCCTGCCGGTGCCGGACACGGCCGCGCAGTCCCGGAAGTTCTTCGACGGCCTCGGCGAGTACGCGGTCGAGCAGGGCGCCAAGGGCCTGGCCTGGGTGCGCGTCGCCGAGGACGGCTCGCTGACCGGACCGATCGCCAAGTTCCTCACCGAGGCGAACGTCGAGGAGCTGACCAAGCGCCTCTCGCTCGCCGCCGGTCACGCCGTCTTCTTCGGCGCGGGCGAGTTCGACGAGGTCTCGAAGATCATGGGCGCGGTGCGCGTCGAGGCCGCGAAGCGTGCGGGGCACTTCGAGGAGGGCGTCTTCCGCTTCTGCTGGATCGTCGACTTCCCGATGTACGAGAAGGACGAGGAGACCGGAAAGATCGACTTCTCCCACAACCCCTTCTCGATGCCGCAGGGCGGCATGAAGGACCTGGAGGAGAAGGACCCGCTGGACATCCTGGCCTGGCAGTACGACATCGTCTGCAACGGCATCGAGCTGTCCTCCGGCGCGATCCGCAACCACGAGCCGGACGTCATGCTGAAGGCCTTCGAGATCGCGGGCTACGCCGCCGAGACCGTCGAGCAGGAGTTCGCGGGCATGCTGCGCGCGTTCCGCCTCGGCGCGCCGCCGCACGGTGGCATCGCCCCTGGCGTCGACCGGATCGTGATGCTGCTCGCGGACGAGCCGAACATCCGCGAGACCATCGCCTTCCCGCTCAACGGCAACGCGCAGGACCTGATGATGGGGGCCCCTACCGTCCTCGAGGAGGCCCGCCTCAAGGAGTTGAACATCTCGCTCCGTAAGCCGGTTGCCTCCGGCGAGGGTAAGCAGGGGGACAAGTAGCCCTTGTCGGGTGGCTCTTGGGGCCCGGGACCGGTTTCGGTCCCGGGCCCCTTTGTTTTTGCCGCTTCGCGGATTTTTTCCCACCCGCCCGGCCCGTTTCCACTTGCCGCTGGCGGGTGCGGGTCAGGCCTCGCCCTCCTGGCGCTGGTTCACGCCGATCACGTAGCCGTCCGGGTCGGTGAAGTACATGATCGGGCGGCCCTCGACCGTGGTCTCCTTGATCACGTTCACCAGGGGGCGGATCCGCTCCGCGTACGTGGCGAAGTCGTCGACGCCCACGTAGAACATGCCGAACGCGCCCACCGGCGTGTCCTTGTGCACGGGCAGCCACTTCCGCAGGTGCTCGTCGCGGTGGACCATCAGCGCGAACCTGCCCTCGAAGAGCAGGATGCGCAGGTCGTCCTCGGGGTCGTTGTTGCCGGGCAGTGCCGTGAAGCCCAGCTTCTCGTAGAAGGCGACGGTCGCGTCGGTGTTCGTCACGCCGAGGCAGGGGGCGAAGGCGGGGCTGCTCATGGGGATCACCTCTCGGGGGGTTCACTTACTTGTACATCTGTACTGTAGGCCATGAGGATGTTGGGCGCAATACGGACATTTTTGGTTTTTCGGGGTCGAGTTTTCTGGATAATGGGGTGTGCAGTACAGTACGTACGTACTGATGTTGCTGTTCTCTGTGCGTTGAGGAGACCGTATGGCCGTCGAAGGGCGTCGGCGTCGTGACCCCGCGCGGCGGATCGAGGAGATCGTCGAGGCCACCGAGCGGGTCATCGCCGCGCGCGGTGTCGAGGGGCTCACGCATCGCGCGGTCGCCGCCGAGGCGGGCGTGCCGCTCGGCGCGACGACGTACCACTTCGCCACGAAGGACGACCTGATCGCGGCGGCCCTGCGCCGCTCCGTCGACCGCTTCTCGGAGTATCTCGACGAGTGGGTGGCGCGCCGGCCCGGCCTCACGCCCGAGCAGTGCGCCGTGCTGCTCGCCGACGCCGTGCTCCCGCCCGACGGCGGGCCCGAACGGGCCCAGCAGGTCGTGGAGTTCGAGCTCTACCTCGCCGCCCTGCGCCGCCCCGCCCTGCGGACGATCGCCGAGGAGCACAACGAACTGTCCGTGCGGGCCCTGACCCACTACACCGACCCGGAGACCGCCGCCGCCGCGGGCGCCGCCCTCATGGGGATCAGCCTGCGCGCCCTCGCCGCGCCCGCCCCGCCGACGCGCGCCGAGGTCGAGCGGATCCTGCGCCGCATCCTCACCCCCAACCCCGCGCTCGACCGGCCCTCCGGCCAGGAGCAGGAGGCGGCTCAGTGATCGCCCGCCGTACCGTCACCGACGCCGAGCGGCGCGCCCGGCTCGGGGCGCGGCACCTGCTGCGGCGCGACACCCGCGTCACCCGCGTCGAGGACGTGGCCGACGCCCTCGTGGGCCTGCACGCCACCGACCCCGCGACGGTGTTCCTGTCCGCCGCCGCGCGGCTCGCCCGGCCCACCGTCGCCGAGATCGAGCGCGGCCTGTACGACGACCTCACCGTGACGCGGATGCTGTGCATGCGGCGCACCATGTTCGTCGTGCCCACCCCGCTCGTGCCCGTCGTGCACGCGTCGACCGCGCGGGCCGTGGCCGCGAAGGAGCGCGAGGGGTGCCGGGCCTTCCTCGCGGGCGCGGGCTGGGACGAGCGGCGGTACGCCGCCGTGGAGCGGGCCGCGCTCGCCGCCCTGGAGCGGCTCGGCGAGGCGGGCGCCGCCGAACTGGCCGAGGCCGTGCCGGACTTGAGGGAGAAGGTCACCGTCTACCCGGGGAAGTCGTACGAGGCGCGGCAGGCCGTCGGCTCGCGCGTCCTGCGGGTGCTTGCCGCCGAGGGGCGGATCCGGCGGGCGCGGCCGCGGGGCGGGTGGACGTCGAGTCAGTTCCGGTGGGTCCTCGCGGATGCGCCCCAGACCCGCCCCTTCCCGAACCAGGGGGGCTCCGCCCCCCTGGAC
>NZ_JBHYJH010000147.1:0-23226 GCF_042740445.1 Streptomyces sp. NPDC059003
CGGGTGGTACCGGCGGTCTGGGTGCACACACCGCGCGCTGGCTCGCAACCTGCGGTGTGGAGCACTTCGTACTCACCTCCCGCAGCGGCACCAACGCCCCGGGATCCCGTGAGATCGCCGAAGAGCTCGAGGCCCTGGGCGCGCGGGTGACGGTCGTGGCCTGTGACGTGTGTGACTACGACGCCCTGGCCCGGCTCGTCGAGCAGGTGGAGGCCGACGGCCCGCCGATCAGAACCGTCGTGCACAGCGCCGGTGTCGGCGTGCTTGCTTCACTTGCGGACGTGGACCTGGCGGAGTTCGAGGCCGAGGCGTCGGCGAAGCTGGTGGGCACCGCCAACCTCGACCGGCTCTTCGACCGCGAGGGCCTGGACGCGTTCGTCCTGTACTCGTCCGTGGCCGCGGTGTGGGGCGCCGGTGAGCATGCCTCGTACTCCTCCGGCAATGCCTGTCTCGACTCGGTCACCCGCAGCCGGCGTGCCCGCGGGCTGGCCGGGACCACCATCGCCTGGGGCCTGTGGTCGGCCGACGACGGCGGCATGGCCAACAAGGTCGAAGCGGACTCGCTGAACTGGCGGGGACTGCAGTTCATGAACCCGCGGACGGCCATCGCCGGACTGCGGCAGGCACTGGCGGACGACGAGGACTTCCTCGCCATCGCCGAGGTGGATTGGGATCTCTTCGTTCCCGTCTTCACGGCCGCGCGCCCGCGCCCGCTGCTCCACGGCATCCCGGAAGTCCGCGCCATCCTGGAGAAGGACGCGCAGGTCGCGGACACCGCGTCGACCGGCGAGGAGAACCCCCTGCGGGAGCGGCTGCACCCGCTTGCCGTCGAGGACCGGGAGATCGCCCTGCGCGCCCTGGTGCGCACCCACGCGGCCACGGTCCTCGGGCACTCCTCCCCGGACGCCATCGAGGACGGGCGGCCGCTGCGTGACCTGGGCTTCGACTCGTTGCTCGCGGTCGAACTGCGCAACGCGCTGCGCACCGCCACCGGTCTGGTGCTGCCCACCACCCTCGTCTTCGACCACCCCGACGTCACCCGCCTGGTGCGGCACCTGCACACCGAGCTCTTCGGTGCGGAGCCCGACGCCGCGGCCCCGATCGCGCCGGTCGCCGTCGGCACGGCCGACGACGACGCCATCGCGATCATCGGCATGGGGTGCCGCTTCCCCGGCGGCATCAACAGCCCGGAGGACCTGTGGCGGCTCATCACGGCGGGCGAGGACGCCATGAGCGGGTTCCCCGAGGACCGCGGCTGGGACCTGGAGCGGCTCTACAGCCCGAACCCGGAGGACGAGGGGCGCACCTACGTCCGCAGCGGTGGTTTCGTGCAGGACGCGGGCCAGTTCGACCCGGTCTTCTTCGGCATCAGCCCGCGTGAAGCTGTCGCGATGGACCCGCAGCAGCGGCTGCTCCTGGAGACCTCGTGGGAGGCCGTCGAGAGCGGCCGGATCGACCCGCACAGCCTGCGCGGCAGCAACTGCGGCGTGTTCGTCGGCGTCGGTGACGCCGGCTACGGATCACGGCTGCGGCGGGTTCCCGAGGGCCATGAGGGGCATCTGATCACCGGGACGGGCAGCAGCATCGCCTCCGGGCGGATCTCGTACACGCTGGGCCTCGAAGGCCCGGCGGTCACCCTGGACACCGGCTGTTCCTCGGCCCTGGTGGCCGTCAACCTGGCCGCCCAGGCGCTGCGCTCCGAGGAGTGCTCGCTGGCCCTGGCCGGAGCGGCCTCCGTCGCCTCCACACCGTCCGGCTTCATCGGTTTCAGCCGGCAGCGTGCGCTCGCCGAGGACGGCCGGTCCAAGCCCTTCTCCGACGACGCCGACGGCATGGGCCTTTCGGAAGGCGCCGGCATCTTCCTCCTGGAGCGGTTGTCGGACGCGCGGCGCAACGGACACCAGGTCCTGGCGGTGCTGCGCGGTTGGGCGATGAACCAGGACGGCGCGTCGAACGGCCTGACCGCACCGAACGGCCCGTCGCAGCAGCGGGTGATCCGGCAGGCGCTGGCGAACGCACGCATGAAACCCACGGACGTCGACGTGGTCGAGGCGCACGGCACGGGCACGGCCCTGGGCGACCCGATCGAGGCGCACGCACTGCTGGCCACCTACGGTCAGGACCGTCCCGAAGAGCGGCCGCTGTGGCTGGGCTCGGTGAAGTCGAACATCGGGCACACGCAGCTCGCGGCCGGTGTCGCGGGCGTGATGAAGATGGTGCTGGCGATGCGGCACGGGCTCATGCCCAAGACGCTGCACGCCGAGACGCCGTCCACACACGTGGACTGGTCGGCCGGTGCGGTGGAGCTGCTGGCCGAGGCCCGTGAGTGGCCGCGCGGCGAGCGGCCGAGGCGTGCGGGTGTGTCGTCCTTCGGCATCAGCGGCACGAACGCGCACCTGATCCTCGAAGAGGCCCCCGCCCCCGAAGAGGACGGAACCGGGCCCCAGGACGAGGCCGCGGTCGGCGTGGCCGGTACGGCTGCGGTCCTGCCGGTTGTGCCGGTGGTGCCCTGGCTGTTGTCGGCGCGTGACGGGCGGGCGTTGCGTGATCAGGCGGCGGCGCTGGTCCCGCTGGCCGGTGGGGCCGACCCGGTGGAGGTGGGCTGGTCGTTGCTGACGACCCGTTCGTGCTTCGAGCACCGGGCCGTGCTGACCGGCGTGTACGCCGAGGGCCTTGCGGCGCTGGCGGCGGGGGAGCCCGCGGGCCAGGTGGTGTCCGGGGTGGCGGGTCCGGTGGGGCGGACGGTGTTCGTCTTCCCCGGTCAAGGTGCGCAGTGGGTCGGTATGGGCGCCGGTCTGCTGGAGTCGTCTGCGGTGTTTGCCTCGGTGGTGGCCGAGTGCGAGGCCGTGTTGGCGGGGCTGGTGGACTGGTCGGTGACCGCGGTGCTGCGCGGTGAGGTGGATGCTCCGTCGTTGGAGCGGGTGGATGTGGTGCAGCCGGCGTCGTTCGTGGTGATGGTGGCGCTGGCAGAGGTGTGGCGGTCGTTGGGGGTGCGTCCGGCGGCAGTCATCGGTCACTCGCAGGGCGAGATCGCGGCCGCGTGTGTGGCGGGGGCGTTGTCGCTGGAGGATGCGGCGCGGGTGGTGGTGGCCCGGTCCGCGGCGATTGCCCGGCTGGCTGGTGGTGGGCGGGGCACGATGGCGTCGCTCAGCGTGTCCGTCGAGCGGGCGGAGGAGTTGCTGGCCGGCTGGTCGGGACGGGCTGTTGTCGCGGCCGTCAACGGGCCCGGCCAGGTGGTGATTTCCGGTGAGGTGGCCGCGGTCGAGGAGGTCGTGGCCGAGTGCGAGCGGCTGGGGAACCGGGCGCGGCGGATCGCGGTGGACTATGCCTCGCACTCGCCGGCGATGGATGTGCTGGAGGACGAGCTGGCCGCCGTGCTGGGCGGGATCGTGCCGCGTGCGGGTGAGGTGCCGTTGCTGTCCACGGTGACGGGTGAGTTCACGGACGGCTCGGGCATGGACGGCGGGTACTGGTTTACGAACCTGCGCTCGACGGTGCGGTTTGCCCAGGCGGTGGAGGAGCTGGCCGCCGAGGGGTACGGCACGTTCGTGGAGGTGTCCTCGCACCCGGTGCTGACCGCTGCGGTGCAGGAAATCGTGGAGACGGCCGACGGGGAGCCGGGGGTGGTGACCGGTTCGCTGCGGCGCGATGACGGCGGCCTCGACCGACTCCTCACCGGCGCGGCCGAGCTGTGGGTGCGCGGTGTCGACGTCGACTGGACGGCCCTGTTCCAGAACGCCCGCCCCCACACCGTCGACCTGCCCACCTACCCCTTCCAGCGCCAGCACTACTGGCTCCAGGACGAGGCCGGTGACAGCGAGGCCGAACAGGACCCGGCCGACGCCGAGTTCTGGGCCGCCATCGAGCGCGACGACCCGAACGCGCTCGCCGCCACCCTCGGCGTGACGGACTCCGCCCCGCTCGAAGAGCTGATGCCCGTCCTCTCCGACTGGCGTCGACGGCGCCGCCAGGACTCCGAGCTGGACTCGTGGCGCTACGACGTCCAGTGGCAGCCCCTCCCACAGGGCGCGGCACCGCGCATCGACGGCGCCCGATGGCTGCTGCTGGTCCCGGCCGACGGGCACGCCTGGTCCGAGCACGCACGCCGGGCGCTCACGGCACTCGGCGCCGACGTCCGGGTGACGCAGGTCGAGACCACCGAGCGCGCCGAGCTGGCCGCGCGTCTGCGCGAGGCCGGCTCCGAGTACACCGGAGTGCTGTCCCTGCTCGCACTCGGCGACCGCCCGGACCCCGACCACCCAGACGTCGACCACCCAGACGTCGACCAGGCGGACTTCGACCAGGCGGTGCTGGTCGTCCAGGCGCTCGGCGACGCCGGCAGCACGGCACCGCTGTGGTTCGCCACCCAAGGCGCGGTCCGTGTCGGATCCTCCGACCGGTCTGTCGACCCGCAGCAGGCCCTGCTGTGGGGGCTCGGACGCATCGCCGCCCTGGAGTACCCGCAGCGGATCGGCGGCCTGGTCGACCTGCCGGCCGAGCCCGACGAGCGCGCGGCCGAACGGCTGGTCCGGGCGCTGGGCGCGCCGGACGGCGAGGACCAACTGGCCGTACGGGCCGGCGGGGTGTACGCGCGCCGCCTGGCCCGCAAGCCGCTGTCCGGCCGCACCGCGGTGCGGCACTGGCGGCCCACCGGCACCGTGCTCGTCACCGGCGGCACGGGAGGCATCGGCGCGGAGATCGCCGCGTGGCTGGCGTCGAACGGAGCCCGGCACCTGCTGTTGACCAGCCGCCGTGGCGACCGGGCGCCGGGCGCCGCGGAGCTGACGGAGCGGCTGACCGGGCTCGGTGCCCGGGTGACCATCGCGACCTGCGACGTGGCCGACCGCGACCAGGTCGCCGGGCTGCTCGCCGGCATCGACCCCGAGCACCCGCTGACCGCGGTCGTGCACGCGGCGGCCGTGCTCGACGACTGCCTGCTCGACGTGCTCACCCCGGAGCGGGCCAGGACGGTGCTGCTTCCCAAGGTGGCCGCGGCGCGTCATCTGCACGAGCTGACCGAGGGCGCCGACCTGGACGCCTTCGTGCTGTTCTCGTCCATCGCCGGCACGCTCGGCGGACCCGGCCAGGGCAGCTACGCGGCGGCCAACGCCTATCTCGACGCGCTGGCGCTGGCCCGCCGTGCGGCGGGCCGGCCGGCCACCTCGCTGGCCTGGGGCGCCTGGGACCGGGTGGGTCTCGCCACCGGTGAGACGGGCGAGTGGCTGAGCCGCAACGGCATCGTCGCGATGGCGCCGGAGACGGCCCTGTCGGCGCTGCAGCAGGCCCTCGACCACGACCTGCCCTGCCTCACCGTCGCCGATATCGACTGGGCGGTGTTCGGGCCGGCGTGCGCGCCCGGCCGCGCCGGGCGGGTGCTCGACCGGCTGCCGGAAGCCCGCCCCACGGCGGACCGGACCTCGCACGAGGAGCAGGCCGACGAGGGCCTTGTCGCCGACCTCGCCGGGTGCTCGCCGGCCGAGCGGCAGCAGGCACTGCTGACGCTGGTGCGCAGCCAGGCGGCGGCGGTGCTCGGCCTGACCGGGCCCGACGCGATCGACCTCGACCGGGCGCTGCGCGACCTCGGCCTCGACTCGCTGACCGCGGTCGAGCTGCGCAACCGGCTCAACTCCGCCACCGGCCTGCGGCTTCCGGTCACCGTGGTCTTCGACCACAACACCGTGAGCGGTCTGGCCGGGCACCTGTCCGACCAGCTGTTCGGCGCGACGGGCGAGCCGTCCGACACCGCCGCCGCGCCGCTTGCCACCACTCCGGTTGCCACCACGGCGGCGCTGACGGGCGGGCCGGCCGGCGCCACGGCCGACGACCCGGTCGCCATCGTCGCGATGAGCTGCCGCTTCCCCGGCGGGGTGGCCACCCCCGAGGAGTTCTGGGACCTGCTGTCCACGGGCCGGGACGCGGTTTCCGGCTTCCCCACCGACCGCGGCTGGGACCTGGACGGGAGCTACCACCCGGACCCGGACCACCCGGGCACGTTCTACTCCAGCGGCGGCGGCTTCCTGCACGACGTCGGCTCCTTCGACCCGGTGTTCTTCGGCATCTCGCCGCGGGTGGCGCCGGCCATCGACCCGCAGCACCGGCTGCTGCTGGAGACCTCGTGGGAGGCGTTCGAACGGGCCGGGATCGACCCGGCGACGGTCAAGGGAAGCCCCATCGGGGTGTTCGTGGGCGCGAACTACAACGACTACGGGATGCGGCTCGGCCGGTCGGCGGGTGAGTTCGAAGGGCAGATCGCCACCGGCAGCGCGGCCAGCGTGACCTCCGGCCGGGTGGCGTACACCTTCGGCCTGGAGGGTCCCGCCGTCACCGTGGACACCGCCTGCTCGTCCTCGCTGGTCGCCCTGCACCTGGCCGCCCAGTCGGTGCGGTCCGGGGAGTGCGCCATGGCACTGGCGGGCGGCGTGACCGTCATCTCCACCCTGCACACCTTCATCGAGTTCAGCCGGCAGGGCGCGCTCTCCTCGGACGGGCGGTGCAAGGCGTTCTCCGCCGCCGCCGACGGGGCGGGCTGGGCCGAGGGCGTCGGCATGCTCCTGGTGGAGCGGCTGTCGGACGCACGGCGCAACGGCCATCGGGTGCTGGCGGTGATCCGGGGCAGCGCGGCCAACCAGGACGGCGCCTCGAACGGGCTGACGGCGCCCAGCGGACTCGCCCAGCAGCGGGTGATCCGCCAGGCGCTGGCCAACGCCGAACTGGGCACCGCCGACGTGGACATGATGGAGGCGCACGGCACCGGCACCGCGCTGGGCGACCCCATCGAGGCCGAGGCGCTGCTGGCCACGTACGGGCAGGACCGGCCGGCGGACCGGCCGCTGTGGCTGGGCGCGGTGAAGTCGAACATCGGCCACACCCAGGCGGCCTCCGGCGTAGCCGGGGTCATCAAGTCCGTGCTGGCGATGCAGCACGGCACCATGCCCCGCACCCTGCACGCCGACGAGCCCACCCCGCACGTCGACTGGTCGGCGGGCACCGTGCGGCTGCTCACCGAGGAGCGGGTCTGGCCGGACGCCCACGCGCCCCGCCGGGCCGCGGTGTCCTCGTTCGGCATGAGCGGCACGAACGTGCACGTGATCCTCGAACAGGCCCCGGCGGGTCCGCCCGCGCTCCCGGCCGGTGCGCCGGCGGGCACGGAGGCGGCCGGTGCCGTGCGGCAGGAAGCGGCGGGCACCGGGCAGCCGGTGCCCGCCGCGCCCAGCCCGGCCGCTGCCGCCCCGGTGGCCCGGGCCAGCGCCGGACGGCTGCCGTGGACGCTGTCCGCACGCACCTCCGCCGCGTTGACCGCGCAGGTCGAGAACCTGCTCGGGGCGCTCGACGGGCGGCCCGGGCACGACGCCGCGTCCGTCGGCCGCAGCCTTGCGGCGCGCTCCCGCTTCGAGCACCGGCTGGTGTGCTGGGGCACCGACCGCGACGCGCTGCGGGACCAGCTCGCCGGCTGGCTGGACGGGCGCGCGAGCGCACCGTCGGCCTCCGGCGCCACCAGCGGCGGCCGTACCGCGTTCCTGTTCTCCGGACAGGGCGCCCAGCGGCTCGGCATGGGCCGCGAGCTGTACCGGACGTTCCCGGTCTACGCCGACGCCTTCGACGAGGTCTGCGCCCATGTGGACCTGGAACTGCCCAGGCCGCTGCGCGAGGTCGTGTTCGCCGCGCAGGGCAGCGAGGAAGCCGGGCTGCTGGACCGCACGGAGTACACCCAGCCGGCGCTGTTCGCCGTCGAGGTGGCGCTGTTCCGGCTCTTCGCGTCGTGGGGCGTCACCCCGGACTACCTGCTCGGGCACTCCGTCGGCGAGCTGGCCGCCGCCCACCTGGCCGGCGTGTTCACGCTGCCCGACGCGTGCCGCCTGGTGGCGGCGCGCGGCCGGCTGATGGGACAGCTGCCGGCCGGCGGTGCGATGGCCGCGCTGGCCGCCGCCGAGCAGGAGGTGCTGCCGCTGCTCGACGGCCTGGCGGACCGGATCGCGGTGGCCGCGGTCAACGGTCCGCAGGCGACGGTGGTGTCCGGCGACACCACCGAAGTCGAACGCGTGTCCGCACACTTTGCCGGTCTCGGCCGAAAGACTAGGCATTTGCGGGTCAGCCATGCGTTTCACTCACCTCACATGGACGCGATGCTGGAGGACTTCGCCGAGATCGTCCGGGACATTCCGATGTCTCCGCCGACGATCCCCGTGGTGTCGGACGTCACCGGCGAGACGGCCACGGCCGAGCAGCTGTGCACGGCCGAGTACTGGGTGACCCAGCTGCGCGGCGCCGTTCGGTTCGCCGACGGGGTGGGCTTCCTCGCCGAGGCGGGCGTCACCCGGTTCCTGGAGCTCGGCCCCGACGCCGTACTGGCCGCGATGGCCGCGGACAGCCGCACCGAGGACGCCCCCGGCGTGGTGGTGCCCGCGCTGCGGCGCGGACGTGACGAGGCCGAGGCCGCCCTCGGCGCGCTCACCCAGCTCTACGTGCACGGCGGCACCTGCGACTGGTCGGCCTTCCTGCCGGACACCGCCGAGCCGGTCGAGCTGCCCACCTACCCCTTCCAGCGGCAGCGCTACTGGCTCGACGCCCCGGCAGCCGAAGGGGACGTGCGGGCCGCCGGGCTGGACGCGGCCGGGCACCCGCTGCTCGGCGCCGCCGTGCAGCTCGCGGGCGGCGACGGCGTGCTCTTCACGGCCCGGCTCTCCTCCCGCCACCACGCCTGGCTCGCCGACCACGTCATGGACGGCACCGTGGTGCTGCCCGGCACGGCGTTCCTCGAACTCGCCCTCCGGGCCGGCGACCAGGTCGGATGCCGGTGCGTGGACGAACTCACCCTGCACGCGCCGCTGGTGCTGCCCGAGCGCGAAGCGGTACAGATACAGGTGCGGGTGGGCGCCGCGGACGAGACCGGGGCACGGACGCTGGGGGTGTACGCGCGGCCGGACGGCACCGCGGACGGCACGACGGACGGCACGGCGTGGCAGCAGCACGCGAGCGGCACCCTGCTGCCCGAGGCGCTGTCCGGTGAGCCGGCGCCCGAGGTGTGGCCGCCCGCGGACGCCGACCCGGTCGACCTCGACGGCTTCTACGCACGTCTGGCCGCCACGGGCAGCGACTACGGCCCGGCGTTCCAGGGCCTCGCCGCCGCCTGGCGGCGCGGCTCGGAGGTCTTCGCCGAGGTGGCCCTGCCCGACGGCACGGACCCCGGCGGCTTCGCACTGCATCCGGCGCTGCTCGACGCCGCCGTGCAGGCCGTCTCGGTGGGCGCGCTCGGCGACGAGGGCCAGGGCGTGATGCCCTTCTCGTGGCGCAACGTCGCCCTGTACAGCTCGGGCGCCGACCGCCTGCGGGTGCGGCTGGCCGACATCGCCGAGAACACCGTGTCCGTCCAGGTGTGGGACGCGGCCGGCACACCGGTGGCGTCCGCCCGGTCGCTGGCCTTCCGCCCGCGGGTCGGCGCCGCACCGCGCCGGCCCCGCATCGAGTCGCTGCTGCGCACCGAGTGGACACCGGTCCCGGCGGCACCGCTGCCGCGGCACCGGACCTGGGCGATCGTCGGGGACGGGGCGCCCGACGCGGTGGCGGCGCTCTCCGGCGCCGTCACGCTCGACCGCCACCCGACGTTGCGCGAGCTGTCCGGGGCCGGCGCGGTGCCCGACCGGGTGCTCGTCGTCGCGCCGTCCTTCTGGGGCGAGCCGGCACGGGGCGCCCGGGCGGCGGCCCACTGGGCGCTGGAGCAGGTGCAGAGCTGGCTCGCCGACGCGCGGTTCGCCGGATCCCGGCTGGTCTTCGTGACCCGGGGCGCGGTGGCCGTCGACCCCGGCGACGAGCCGGCCGACCTGCCCTGCGCCGCGGTGCACGGACTGGTCCGGGCGGCGATCACCGAGAACCCGGGCTGCTTCGCGCTGCTCGACGTCGACGACAGCACCCCCACCGCGGCCACGACCGCCGCGCTGGCCGCCGCCGTCGCGGGCGACGAGCCCCAACTGGCGCTGCGGGGCGAGAGCGTGCGCCTGGCCCGCCTGGCCCGGGTGCACGTCGACGCCGACAGCGCGGCGACCGGATGGAACCCGGCCGGAACCACACTGATCACCGGCGGCACCGGCACGCTCGGCCGGCTGCTGGCCCGGCACCTGGTCACCGAGCACGGCGTGCGGCACCTGCTGCTGGTCAGCCGGAGCGGGCCGGCCGCCGCGGGAGCGCAGGAGCTGCGCGACGAACTCGCCGCGCTGGGCGCCGAGGCGACCGTCGCGGCCTGCGACGCGGCGGACCGCGACGCGCTGCGCAGGCTGCTCGCCGGCATCCCCGCCGAGCACCCGCTCACCGCGGTCGTGCACGCCGCGGGCGTCGTCGACGACGGCGTGATCACCGCCCTGACCCCCGAGCGGGTCGACGGCGTGCTCGCGCCCAAGGCCGACGCCGCGCTGAACCTGCACGAGCTGACCGCGTCCGGCGACCTGAGCGCATTCGTGCTGTTCTCCTCGGTGGCCTCGACGCTCGGCGGCGCGGGACAGGCCGGCTACGCCGCCGGCAACGCCGTCCTCGACGCGCTCGCCGCACACCGCCGGGCCCGCGGACTGCCCGCGGTCTCGCTGTGCTGGGGCCCGTGGGCCGAGCTGAGCACCATGACCGGCAAGCTCGGGGCGGCGGACTTCGCGCGGTTCGCCCGGGGCGGCCTGGTGCCGCTGGCCACGGCCGAAGCGCTGAACCTGTTCGACGCCGCCTGCGGGCGCCACGAAGCGGTCCTGGTGCCGGCACGGTTCTCCCTCGCCGGTTTCGAGGACGCGGACAACACCGCCCAGGTGCCGGCGATGCTGCGCGGCCTGGTACGCGGCCCGGGCCGGCCCGCCGCCGCGCACGCCGAGGCCAGGACCGTCGCACCGGCCGACCGGTTCGGGCCGCTGGCCGGGGCCCGGCGCAAGCGGGCCCTGCTGGACCTGGTCCGCGGCGAGGCGGCACGGGTCCTCGCCTACCAGGGCCCCGAACTCGTCGACGTGGAGGCGGGCTTCCTGGACATGGGCTTCGACTCGCTCAGCGCCGTCGAACTGCGCAACCGGCTGAGCAGGGAGACCGGCCTCACGCTGCCCGCAACCGTGCTCTTCGACCACCCGACACCGGGCGCGCTCGCCACCCACCTGCACGAGATCTTCCCGTCGGACGGCGAACGCGCCCTGACCCCGATCCTTGTGGAACTGGAGAAGCTTGACGCCAACCTCCCCGACCTGGCCGCCGACGACGCCTTGCGCGGCCGGCTCGAGAACCGGCTGCGGACGCTGCTGGGCAAGCTGGCGGGTCCGGACGCGGCCGCGGTCACCGCCCCGTCCCCCGGCGGACCGGGAGACGACTCCGTGATCGACCACCTCGACGCGGCGAGCGACGACGAGATCTTCCAGTTCCTCGACGAGCTGGACACCTGAGCGGCGAATGGAGAAGCAGGTCGTGCAGAGCCCATGCGGTTCGCTAGGAGGAGGGGCATCCGATGAATGAGGAGCGGCTGCGCGAATACCTGAAGCGGGCGACCGCCGACCTGCACCGTACCCGGCAGAAGCTCACCGAGTACGAGGCCGGCAGCTCGGAGCCGATCGCGATCGTCGGCATGAGCTGCCGGCTGCCCGGCAACGTCGCCTCGCCCGAGCAGCTGTGGGACCTCGTGTCGCACGGCACCGACGCGGTCTCGCACTTCCCGACCGACCGCGGCTGGGACCTGAAGTCGCTGTACGACCCGGACCCCGACCGACCCGGCACCACCTACTGCACGCAGGGCGGCTTCCTGCACGACGCCGCCGAGTTCGACCCCGAGCTGTTCGGGCTGAGCCCGCGTGAGGCACTGGCCGTCGACCCGCAGCAGCGGCTGCTGCTGGAGGCGTCCTGGGAGGCGCTGGAGCGCGGCGGCATGAGCCCCACGTCACTGCGCGGCAGCCGCACGGGCGTGTACGTCGGCATCATGTACCAGGACTACGGCACCCGGATCCGGCGCCCACCGCGGGGCCTGGAGGGCTACATCGGCAACGGCAGCTCGCCGAGCATCGCCTCCGGCCGGATCGCGTACACCTTCGGTCTCGAGGGGCCCGCGGTGACGCTGGACACGGCGTGCTCCTCCTCGCTGGTCGCCCTGCACCTGGCCTGCCAGGCACTGCGGTCGGGGGAGTGCTCGCTGGCGCTCGCCGGCGGGGTGACCGTGATGTCCACGCCGGTCACCTTCGTGCAGTTCAGCCGGCACCGGGGCCTGGCACCCGACGGCCGCTGCAAGTCGTTCGCCGACGGCGCCGACGGCACCGGCTGGTCCGAGGGCGTGGGCCTGCTCGCCCTGGAGCGCCTGTCGGTGGCCCGGCAGAACGGGCACCCGGTGCTCGCCGTGATCCGCGGCACCGCCGTCAACCAGGACGGCGCCAGCAGCGGCCTCACCGCACCCAACGGGCCCTCCCAGCAGCGCGTCATCCGGCAGGCGCTGGCCAACGCCGGCCTGACCCCGCAGGACGTGGACGCCGTCGAGGCGCACGGCACCGGCACCCGCCTGGGTGACCCCATCGAGGCGCAGGCGCTGATCGCGACGTACGGCACCGGCCGGCCGGCGGACCGGCCGCTGTGGCTGGGCTCGCTCAAGTCGAACCTGGGGCACACCCAGGCCGCCGCCGGCGTGGCCGGCGTGATCAAGACGGTCATGGCCATGCGGCACGGCGTGCTGCCGAAGACCCTGCACGTCAACCAGCCCTCCCAGCACATCGACTGGTCCGCCGGCGGCGTACGGCTGCTCACCGAGGCCCAGCCCTGGCCCGCCCCCCTGACACCGGACCGGCCCCGGCGGGCCGGCGTCTCGGCGTTCGGCGTCAGCGGCACCAACGCCCACGCGATCCTGGAACAGGCGCCGGAGCCGGCCGCCGAGCGGCCCACCGGCCCGCCGCACATCGGCGCCCCCGCCCGGCGGCCGGCCACCGTGCCGTGGGTGGTGTCCGCGAAGACCGCCGACGGGCTCACCGGGCAGGCACGCCGGCTGCTCTCCGGAGTGGAGGGGCACGCCGCCCAGGACGTCGGCCTCTCCCTCGCCACCACGCGGGCCGCGCTGGAGCACCGGGCGGTGGCGCTGGGCGCCGACACCCAGGAGCTGTCGGCCGCGCTCGCCGCGCTCGCCGACCGCACGGGCGGCGCACCGGGCGTCATCGAGGGCCGCCGCCTCGACGGCCCCGTCGCCTTCATGTTCAGCGGCCAGGGATCCCAGCACGCCGGCATGGGACGCGCGTTGTACGACGCGTTCCCGGTGTTCGCCCAGGCGCTCGACGAGGTCTGCGCGCACTTGGAGCCCTCGGCCGACGGCGCGGGCATCCCCCTGAAGCAGGTCATGTTCGAACCCAACGACCTGCTCGACCGCACCGAACACACCCAGCCCGCGCTCTTCGCCCTGGAAGTGGCGCTGTTCAGGCTGCTGGAGTCCTGGGGCGTGCACCCCGACCACCTCATCGGGCACTCCATCGGCGAGCTGTCGGCCGCCCACGTGGCGGGCGCGATCACCCTGCCGGACGCCTGCCGCCTGGTCGCCGCGCGCGCCCGCCTGATGCAGGCGCTGCCCGCCGGCGGCGCCATGGTCGCGGTGCGCGCCACCGAGGCCGAGGTCGCCCCGCTGCTCGGCCCGGGCGTGTCGATCGGCGCGATCAACGCCGCCGGCTCGGTGGTGCTCTCCGGTGACGAGGACGCCGTGCTGCGCGTCGCCGCCGAGTTCACCGACCGCGACACCCGCCGACTGACCGTCAGCCACGCCTTCCACTCCCACCACATGGACGGCATGCTCGCCGAGTTCCGCACCGTCGCGCAGAGCATCGGCCACCAGCGGCCGCAGATCCCCGTCGTGTCCAACCTCACCGGACAGATCGTCGAGGAGTTCACGGCCGACCACTGGGTGCGGCACGTGCGCGAGGCGGTGCGCTTCGCCGACGGCATCGCACGGCTGCGCGCACTCGGCACGACCCGGTTCGTCGAGCTGGGCCCGGGCGGCGCGCTCTGCGCGGCCGTCGCCGACGACGTGTCCGCCTCGTGCCTGGTGCAGCCCCTGCTGCGCAAGGACCAGCCGGAGCCCGAGGCCCTGACCTGGACACTGGCCCGGCTGTGGGCCAGCGGCCTGGCCGTCGACTGGCCCGCCTTCTACGACGGCACCGGGGCGCGCGGCGTCGACCTGCCCACCTTCGCCTTCCAGCACCGCCGGTTCTGGCTGGACGTGCCCATCTCCCGCGACGACATGACCGGCGGACACCCGATCCTCGACGTGCGGATGTCCCGCGCCGACGCGGACGGCTTCGTCTTCGGCGGCGAGCTCTCCGCCGGCACCCACCCCTGGCTGGCCGACCACCGCGTGTCCGGCCGGATCCTGGTGCCCGGCACGGCCTTCCTGGAACTCGCACTGCGGGCCGGCCAGCAGATCGGCTGTCCCCGCGTCGACGAACTGGTGCTGGCCGAGCCCCTGGTCCTCGACCCGGCCGACCAGATCACCGTGCAGGTGGTCATCGGCGCCGCGGACTCCTTCGGCAACCGGACCGTGACCGGATACTCCCGGCCGTACGCCAGGCAGGACGAGCCCGTCGAAGACCGGCCGTGGACCCAGCACTTCGCCGGCACCCTGACCGCGCAGCCGGAGCAGCCGGAGCAGCCGGAGCCCGCGCTCACCGCCTGGCCGCCGGCCGGCGCCACCCCCATGGAGACCGGCCACCTCTACGACAGCCTGGCCGCGGCCGGCCTGGAGTACGGCCCGCTGCTGCGCGGCCTGCGCGCCGCCTGGCGACTCGGTGACGAGATCCACGCCGAGGTGGAGCTGCCCGAGTCCCAGAGCGTCGACGCCGAGTGCTTCGAGCTGCACCCGGCCCTCCTCGACGCCGCCCTGCACGCCGGCGCCCTCGACGCCGGCACCTCGCCCGGGGCGATCCCCTTCACCTGGTCCGGCGTCAGCGTGCACAGCCCGGGCGCCACCGCGCTGCGCGTCACCCTGAGCCAGACCGCACCGCACTCGCTGCAGCTGACCGCGACCGACCCCGCCGGGATGCCGGTGATCTCCGTCGACTCGCTCCTGGTGCGCCCCCTGTCCGGCGAGCGGCTGCACACGCCGCCGCGGCACCGCGACGCGCTGTTCCGGATCGAGTGGCAGCAGGTCCCCTCCGGACCCGCCCCCTCCCTCCCACTGCCGGACGCCCTGCCGGAGGTGGTCGACCTGCCCGGCGGCGACCTGCCGGACGACCCGTACGAGGCGGTGCGCCAGGCCCTGCACCGCACCCTCGCGCTGCTCCAGGAACGGCTCGCCGCACCCGGGGCCGTGGACGGCGCCCCGCTCGTGCTGCGCACCCGCGCCGCCACCCGGCTGCCCGGCGAGAGCGGCGACGTCGACCCGGTCGCCGCCGCCGTGCAGGGCCTGGTGCGCTCGGCACAGTCGGAGAACCCCGACCACTTCGTCCTCGTGGACGCCCCCGACGACGCCCCCGACCTCGACCTCGCCGGCCTCCCGCACGACGAGCCCCACCTCCTGCTGCGCGACTCCCACTGGTACGCACCCCGTCTCGCCCGGCTGCCCGGCCTCGCCGAGGAGCCGCCGGCCCCCCTCGACCCGCAGGGCACGGTCCTGGTCACCGGGGCCACCGGCCGGCTGGGCCGCGCCGTGTGCTCGCACCTGGTCGAGCAGCACGGCATCCGGCACCTGCTGCTGACCAGCCGATCCGGACCCGACGGCGCCGACGCCCCGGAACTGACCGCGCTGGACGCCGACGTGCGGCTCGTGGCCTGTGACGTGGGCGACCGGGACGCGCTGGCCGAGCTGCTGGCCGACGTGCCCGCCGAGCACCCGCTGACGGCGGTCATCCACCTGGCCGGCATCCTCGACGACGGCATCGTCCAGTCGCTGACACCCGAGCGGATCGACACCGTCCTTGCCCCGAAGGTGGCCGGCGCGCGCAACCTGCACGAGCTGACCCAGGACCTCGACCTCTCGGCGTTCGTCCTGTTCGCCTCGGCCGCCGGCACCTTCGGCGGCCCCGGCCAGGGCAACTACGCCGCGGCCAACGCCTACCTCGACGCGCTCGCCGTACAGCGCCGGCGGGCCGGTCTTCCCGGCCAGTCGCTGGCCTGGGGCCTGTGGGCGGGCGAGGACGGCATGGTCGGCGGCATCAGCGACATCGACCTGGAACGCGCCCACGGCATCGGCATCCTCAGCCTCAGCAACACCGACGGGCTCGCGCTGTTCGACACCGCGCTGCGCCGCCCCGAGGCCAACCTGGTGCCCGCCGCCTTCGACTTCGACCCGCTGCGCGAACTGGACCGCGAACAGGCACTGCCCGCCCTGCTGCGCGGACTGGTCCGCCGCGGCAAACCCGCCGCCACGCGCCAGGCCCCCCGCCCGGCCCGGATGCTCGACCTGGTCCGGGCCCGGGTGGCCGCCGTGCTGCGGTACTCCTCACCGACCGCCGTCGACCCCCAAAAGGCGTTCTCCGAGCTCGGCTTCGACTCACTGATGGCCGTCGAGCTGCGCAACGTGCTCAGCGAGCAGACCGGCCTGCGGCTGCCCGCCTCGGTCATCTTCGACCAGCCCACCCCGGCCGCCCTGGCCGAGCACCTGGAAACCCTGACGGCCGCGCGCGACGACCGCACCGCCGCCGCACCCGCAGCGGACCCACGGGCCGGCACGGCACCCGGGCGGGCCGCAGCCGACGAGCCGATCGCGATCGTGTCCATGGCCTGCCGGCTGCCCGGCGGCGTCGAGACACCGGAAGACCTGTGGCAGCTGGTCCTGCGCGGCGAGGACGCCATCGCCCCGATGCCGACCGACCGCGGCTGGGACCTCGACACACTGTTCGACCCCGACCCCGACCGGCCCGGCACCAGCTACGTGCGCGAGGGCGGCTTCCTCACCGGCGCCGACCGCTTCGACCCCGCTCCGTTCGGGATCTCCCCCCGCGAAGCCCTCGCCATGGACCCCCAGCAACGCCTGCTCCTTGAGTCCTCCTGGGAACTGTTCGAACGGGCCGGCATCCCGGCCCGCTCCCTGCGCGGCAGCCGGACCGGCGTGTTCATCGGCCTGATGTACACCGACTACTCGATGCTGCTGCACGGCCGCGACCACGACCTCGACGGCCACCTCGGCACCGGCACCGCCGGCAGCGTCGCCTCCGGGCGCATCGCCTACACCTACGGCCTGGAGGGCCCGGCCGTCACCGTCGACACCGCCTGCTCGTCCTCGCTGGTCGCGCTGCACCAGGCGGCCGCCGCGCTGCGCGCGGGCGAGTGCACGCTCGCCCTGGCCGGCGGCGTCACCGTGATGGCGACACCCCAGGTCTTCCAGGAGTTCAGCCGCCAGCGCGGGCTCGCCGGCGACGGCCGCTGCAAACCGTTCGCCCAGGCCGCCGACGGCACCGGCTGGGGCGAGGGCCTCGGCCTGCTGCTGCTGGAACGCCTGTCGGACGCGCGCCGCAACGGGCACACCGTGCTCGGCCTCGTACGCGGCTCGGCGGTCAACCAGGACGGCGCCTCCAACGGCCTCACCGCACCCAACGGCCCCGCACAGCAGCGGGTGATCCGCCAGGCCCTGGCGGGCGCGGGCCTCACCACAGCCGACATCGACGCCGTCGAGGCACACGGCACCGGCACCTCGCTCGGCGACCCCATCGAGGCACAGGCCCTCCTCGCCACCTACGGCCGGCAACGACCGGCCGCCACCCCCCTGCTGGTCGGCGCGCTCAAGTCGAACATCGGGCACACCCAGGCCGCCGCAGGTGTCGCGGGCATCATCAAGACGGTCATGGCCATGCGCCACGGCGTGCTGCCGAAGATCGTGCACCTCGACGCGCCGTCGTCCCGGGTCGACTGGGACTCCGGCGCCGTACGGCCGCTGACGCACAACCAGGACTGGCCGCAGACAGGACGGCCCCGCCGGGCCGCGGTGTCCTCCTTCGGCATCAGCGGCACCAACTCCCACGTGATCCTGGAGCAGGCACCGGCCCCCGACGCCACACCGCCCGCCGCGCGGCCCGCCCGGCCGCCCGCGGCCGTCGCCTGGACGCTGTCCGCGCCCAGCGCACCGGACCTGCGCGCCCAGGCGAACCGTCTGCTGCCGGCCGTCGAGGAGCATCAGCCCGCCGACGTCGGGCTGACGCTCGCCACCACCCGGTCGTCCTTCGAGCACCGCGCCGTGCTCGTCGGAGCCGACCGGACCGACCTGCTCGACGGCCTGCGCGCCCTGGCCACCGGCGAACCCAGCGGCAACGTCATCGAGGGCGTCGCCCGCCCCGCGAGCCGCCCGGTGTTCGTCTTCCCCGGCCAGGGCTCCCAATGGGCCGGCATGGCGGCCGAACTGCTCGACACGGAACCGCACTTCGCCCAGAGCATCGGGCGCTGCGAGGCCGCCCTGTCCGAGTTCGTGGACTGGAAGCTGACCGACGTGCTGCGGGGCGCAACCGGCGCGCCCGGCCTCGACGGCGACGACGTGGTGCAGCCCGTGACCTTCGCGGTCAGCGTGTCCCTCGCCGCCCTGTGGCGCTCCTACGGCGTGGAGCCGGCCGCGGTGGTCGGGCACTCGCAGGGTGAGATCGCCGCGGCCTGCGCCGCCGGGGCACTGACCCTGCGCGACGCCGCCCGCGTCGTCTGCCTGCGCAGCCGGGAGATCGTCACGATCGCCGGTCTCGGCGGCCTGCTGTCGGTGGCCGCGCCGCCCGCCCGGGTCGAGGAGATGCTGCGCGGCTACGACGGCCGCCTGCGCATCGGCGTGGTCAACAGCCCGCGTGCCGTGGTGGTGTCCGGGGACGCGGACGCACTGCGTGAGTTCACCGCCGCCTGCCAGGCCCAGGACATCCGCACCAAGGTGGTGCCGATCACCTACGCCTCGCACTCGCCGCACGTGGACGCCGTCGAGGCGAGACTCCTGCACCTGCTCCGACCGATCACACCGTCGGCCCCCGAAGTGCCCTTCTTCTCCACCGTCACCGGCGAGTGGATCGACGGCCCCGAGTTCGACGCGGGCTACTGGTTCGCGAACCTGCGCCGTCCCGTGCGCTTCGCCGACTCCGTGCGGGCACTCGTCGAGCAGGGGTTCGGACCGCTCGTCGAGGTCAGCGCCCACCCGGTCCTGACCGGCGCCATCGAGGAGACCGTCGCCGAGAGCCGGGCCGACGCCCGCGACAGCGTCGCCCTCGGCACGCTGCGCCGCTTCGACGGCGGCCCGGCCCGGTTCCTGCGGTCCGTCGGCGAGGCACACGCGGCGGGGGCGGACGTCGACTGGAACCGAGTCTTCGACGGCACCGGCGCGCACCGCGTCGACCTGCCCCCCTACGCCTTTCAACGCCGCCGGTTCTGGCCCGACTTCCCCGAACCCGCCGCCACCGGCGCACAGCCCGCCGACCCCGCGGAGACCGAGTTCTGGCAGGCGGTACGCAGCCAGGACCTGGACACGCTCGCCCGGCACATCGGCGCGGACCGCCAGGACATCGCGCCCGTCCTGCCCGCACTGTCCCGCTGGCACACCGGGCGGCAGGCCCGCACCACCCTGGACACCTGGCGCTACCGCATCCACTGGGAGCCCGCGCCGACCCCGCAGGCCGCCCCGGAACCGCTGTCCGGCAGCTGGCTGGTGCTGCGGCGCCCCGAGGCCTACGACAGCCTCGCCGACGACACCGTCCGCGCCCTGACACAGGCAGGCGCCGACGTGATCGAACTCTGCGTGCACACCGGCGAGAGCGACGACGCCGCCCGGCTCGCCGGGCGGATCACCGACGCGCTCGACGGCAGGCACCCCGCGGGCGTGCTCTGCCTCACCGGCCTGGACGAGCGCCCCCATCCCGACCACCCCGCCGTGCCCATCGGCCTCACCGCCTGCCTGGCCACGGTCCGCGCCCTGACCGCGCTCGACCTCAACGCACCCTTGTGGCTGGCCACAGCGGGCGCGGTGGGATGCGGCCCCGATGACCCGCCGCACCACCCCACGCAGGCCCTGGTGTGGGGCACCGGCCTGGTACTCGGACTCGACCTGCCCCGCCGCTGGGGCGGACTGATCGACCTGCCCTCCGCACTCGACACCGACAGCGCCCGCCACCTGTGCGCCGTGCTCAGCGGCGCGACCGGTGAGGAACAGGTGGCGATCAGACCGTCCGGGCCGGTGGCCCGCCGCCTGGTCCGCGCGCCGGCCGACGGCCCGGCGACGCCGTGGCAACCGCGGGACACCGTAGTGATCACCGGCGGCACCGGGGCGATCGGCGGCCATCTCGCGCGCTGGGCCGCACGCTCCGGCGCCGAACGCATCGTCCTGGTCAGCCGCCGCGGCCAGGACGCCGACGGCATGCCCGAACTCTTCGACGAACTCATCGACATGGGCGCCGACGTCGTCATCGCCGCCTGCGACCTCGCCGACACACAGGCCCTCGGCGACCTGTTCGAGAAGATCGGCTCCAACGGCCCGCCGGTCCGGGCGGTGCTGCACGCCGCCGGCACCAGCGGGCGTGAGCTGCCCGCCGACGAGGTGACGGCCGGCGAACTGGCCGCCGTACTGGCCCCCAAGGTGACCGGCACCCGCAACCTCGCCGACCACGCGCAAGCCCTGGACCTCGACGCCTTCGTGCTGTTCTCCTCCGGGGCCGCGATCTGGGGCAGCGCAGGCCGGATCGGCTACACGGCGGCCAACGCCTACCTCGACGCCTTCGCGGCCGAGCGCCGCAGCACCGGCCTGCCCGTCCTGTCGATCGCCTGGGGCGCATGGGACGGCGGCGGCATGGTCGACGCGGACACCGCCGCCCACCTGCGTCGCCTCGGCAACCGGGAGATGGACCCCGACCTGGCCATCGCCGCGCTCACCGACGCCGTCAGCCGCCAGGACCACAACCTCCTGGTCGCGGACATCGGCTGGCAGACCTTCGCCCCCGCCTACAGCGCGGCCCGCAGCAGACCGCTGATCCTCGGAGTGCCCGAGGCACGCCAGGCGCTCACCGAGCCGGACACGGCCACCGGCGAGAGCGGCGGCCGGCCCGAGTTCGTCCGCGAACTGTCCGCCCTCGACGACGGCGAGCGGCAGCGGCTGATGCTCGACCGGCTCCGGCGCGAGGCGGCGGTGGCCCTCGGCCACGACTCGGTCGCCGAGCTGCAGTCCGACCGGTCCTTCCGCGATCTGGGCTTCGACTCGCTGACCGTGATGGCGCTCCGCAACCGGCTGACCGCGATCACCGGCCTGAAACTGCCCACCACCCTCGTCTTCGACCACCCCACCTTCCCCGACCTCGCACACCACCTGACGACCCAGCTCTTCGACGCCGACAACGACGACGCGGCGCTGAGCCCGGAGGAGGCGGCCACCTGGTCGACCCTGCGCGGCATCCCGCTGAGCAGGCTGCGCGAGACCGGACTGCTGGACGCCCTGCTGGAGCTGGCCGCCGCGCCGCAGCAGGGGCACGCACCCGAACCGGACGGCCAGGCCGACGCGGCGGACCGGGTCGACGACATGAACATTGCCGACCTCGTCGAGCTGGCACTCGGCACCGACAAAGACGCACGGGAGAACTGAGATGCCGGCAGCTTCGGACAAGATTGTCGAGGCGCTGCGCGCCGCACTGCGCGACAACGAACGGTTGAAGCAGCGCAACCAGCGACTGGAGCAGGTGGCGCGCGAGCCGATCGCGATCGTGGGCATGGGCTGCCGGCTGCCCGGCGACGTCACGGCACCGACAAAGACGCACGGGAGAACTGAGATGCCGGCAGCTTCGGACAAGATTGTCGAGGCGCTGCGCGCCGCACTGCGCGACAACGAACGGTTGAAGCAGCGCAACCAGCGACTGGAGCAGGTGGCGCGCGAGCCGATCGCGATCGTGGGCATGGGCTGCCGGCTGCCCGGCGACGTCACAAGCCCCGAGCGCCTGTGGCAGCTGCTGGCCGCCGGCGAGGACGCCACCTCACAGTTCCCCGACCGGCCCGGCTGGGAGATCGAGGCGCTGGTCGATCCGGATCCCGAACGGAGCGGCACCAGCTACGTCAGCCGCGGCGGCTTCCTGCACGACGCCGACGAGTTCGACGCGGACTTCTTCGGCATCTCGCCGCGTGAGGCGCTGGCGATGGACCCGCAGCAGCGGCTGCTGCTCGAAGTCGCCTGGGAGACCTTCGAGAACGCCCGCATCTCACCGGCGTCCCTGCGCGGCACCACGACCGGAGTCTTCGCCGGAGCCACCGGACAGGACTACGGCCCGATCGTCGACGCCTCCGGGGTCGACGCCGACGGCTACCTGGCGACGGGCAGCGCCACCAGCGTCGCCTCCGGCCGCATCGCCTACGCCCTGGGCCTGGAGGGCCCGGCGGTGACCGTGGACACGGCCTGCTCCTCCTCGCTGGTCGCGCTGCACCTGGCCGTGCAGGCGCTGCGGTCCGGCGAGTGCTCGCTGGCCCTGGCCGGCGGCGCCCAGGTGATGGCCAGCCCCTCCACCTTCCGGGAGTTCAGCAGCCTGCGCGGCCTCGCGCCGGACGGCCGGTGCAAGCCCTACTCCGACGACGCCGACGGCACGGCGTTCAGCGAGGGCGTCGGCCTGCTGCTGGTGGAGCGCCTGTCGGACGCGCGGCGCAACGGGCACCGGGTCCTGGCCCTCGTCCGCGGCACCGCGGCCAACCAGGACGGCGCCTCCAACGGCCTGACCGCGCCCAACGGCTCGTCACAGCAGCGGGTGATCCGGCAGGCGCTGGCGAACGCCGGGGTGTCCGCGGCCGAGGTGGATGCGGTCGAGGGCCACGGCACCGGCACCACGCTGGGCGACCCGATCGAGGCGCAGGCGCTGCTGGCCACCTACGGCCAGGACCGCCCCGACGGCCGGCCGCTGTGGCTCGGCTCGGTCAAGTCGAACCTGGGGCACACGCAGGGTGCGGCCGGTGTCGCGGGTGTGATGAAGATGGTCCTGGCGATGCGGCACGGACTCATGCCCAAGACGCTGCACGCCGAGACGCCGTCGTCGCATGTGGACTGGTCGGCGGGTGCGGTGGAACTGCTGGCCGAGGCCCGCCAGTGGCCGCGCGCCGAGAGCGGGCCGAGGCGTGCGGGTGTGTCGTCCTTCGGCATGAGCGGCACCAACGCGCACGTCATCCTCGAAGAGGCTCCGCAGGAGGCCGGGCCCGCGGAGTCCGGCGACCGCACTGAGGAGGCCCCGGCCGGTGCCCGGCCCGTGGTGCCCTGGCTGTTGTCGGCCCACGACCCGCAGGCGTTGCGCGATCAGGCGGCGGCGCTGGTCCCGCTGGCCGGTGAGGCCGACCCGGCGGAGGTGGGCT
>NZ_JBHYJH010000148.1:0-23194 GCF_042740445.1 Streptomyces sp. NPDC059003
TCCTTTCTATCTGATTCGGCGTCGACCGAGATCTACACGACCTTTCTCGTGGGCAGCTTCTGTTGTGTATACGTGACAGTCGGGGGGGTTGCTCGCCGTCGGGGGGGTTGGGAATTCCCCACGCCCGCCCCTTCCCCAAACCCGGGGGCTTCGCCCCCTGGACCCCCGGGTGGGTGGGCCCTACCCACCGGGCTGAGCCCGGGCCGGCGTCCTGGTGTCCACCGGGCCAAGCCCGGGGCGGCACCCCGGCGTGCCGGGTCACGGGCGGGCGGGTGGGGAAATCCGCCGCGAAGCGGCGGGGCGGAGGCCGAAGAGGCGTACCACGCATACGGTGACCCACATTCGCTCAGGACGACATGAGGTACCCCTATGCCCAGCGAGTTCTTCATCCCCGACCCGGAGGGTCAGACCCCCAGCGCCGAAGGCTACTTCGGCGCGTACGGAGGCAAGTTCATCCCCGAAGCCCTGGTCGCGGCAGTCGACGAGGTGGCCGTCGAGTTCGACAAGGCCAAGGCCGACCCCGAGTTCGCGCGCGAGCTCGACGATCTGCTCGTGAACTACACGGGCCGCCCGAGCGCCCTCACCGAGGTGCCCCGGTTCGCCGAGCACGCCGGCGGCGCCCGCGTGTTCCTCAAGCGCGAGGACCTGAACCACACCGGTTCCCACAAGATCAACAACGTGCTCGGCCAGGCGCTGCTCACCAAGCGCATGGGCAAGACCCGCGTCATCGCCGAGACGGGAGCGGGACAGCACGGCGTCGCCACGGCCACCGCCTGCGCGCTCTTCGGCCTCGACTGCACCATCTACATGGGCGAGATCGACACCCAGCGCCAGGCCCTGAACGTGGCCCGGATGCGGATGCTCGGCGCCGAGGTCATCGCGGTGAAGTCCGGCTCGAGGACGCTGAAGGACGCCATCAACGAGGCGTTCAGGGACTGGGTCGCCAACGTCGACCACACCCACTACCTGTTCGGGACCGTGGCCGGGCCGCACCCCTTCCCGGCGATGGTGCGCGACTTCCACCGCGTCATCGGGGTCGAGGCGCGCCGCCAGATCCTGGAGCGCGCCGGACGCCTGCCCGACGCGGCCGTCGCCTGCGTCGGCGGCGGGTCCAACGCCATCGGGCTCTTCCACGCCTTCATCCCGGACGCGGGCGTGCGGCTCGTCGGGTGCGAGCCCGCGGGCCACGGCGTCGACACCGGCGAGCACGCGGCGACGCTCACCGCGGGCGAGCCGGGCATCCTGCACGGGTCGCGGTCGTACGTCCTCCAGGACGACGAGGGCCAGATCACCGAGCCGTACTCCATCTCGGCCGGGCTCGACTACCCCGGCATCGGCCCCGAGCACGCCTTCCTCAAGGACAGCGGCCGCGGCGAGTACCGGGCCGTCACGGACGACGCGGCCATGCAGGCCCTGCGCCTGCTCTCCCGTACGGAAGGCATCATTCCGGCGATCGAGAGCGCCCACGCGCTCGCCGGGGCCATCGAGGTCGGCAAGGAGCTCGGCAAGGACGGCCTGCTCGTCGTCAACCTGTCCGGGCGCGGCGACAAGGACATGGACACCGCCGCCCGTTACTTCGGTCTGTACGACGGCGACGACGGCGACGACGGCGACGACAAGGGCGACAAGGGCAGCAAGGGCGACGAGGGGGACTCCAAGTGAGCGGGAACATCCGGCTGTTGAGCGACACCCTCGCCGCCGCCAGGGCCGAGGGCCGCTCCGCCCTCATCGCGTACCTCCCGGCGGGCTTCCCCACCGTGGACGGCGGCATCGAGGCGATCAAGGCGGTCTTCGACGGCGGCGCCGACGTGGTCGAGGTCGGCCTGCCGCACAGCGACCCGGTGCTCGACGGGCCCGTCATCCAGACCGCGGACGACATCGCGCTGCGCGGCGGCGTGAAGATCGCGGACGTCCTGCGCACGGTGCGCGAGGCCCACGCGGCCACGGGCAAGCCGGTGCTCGTCATGACGTACTGGAACCCCATCGACCGCTACGGCGTCGAGCGCTTCACCGCCGAGCTCGCCGAGGCGGGCGGCGCCGGCTGCATCCTGCCCGACCTGCCCGTGCAGGAGTCGGCGCTGTGGCGCGAGCACGCGGCCAAGCACGACCTGGCCACCGTCTTCGTCGTCGCGCCCAGCAGCAAGGACGAGCGGCTCGCGACGATCACGGCGGCGGGCTCCGGCTTCGTGTACGCCGCGTCCCTGATGGGCGTCACCGGCACCCGCGCGTCGGTGGGCGCGCAGGCCGAGGACCTGGTCCGGCGCACCCGCGCGAGCACGGACCTGCCGGTCTGCGTCGGCCTCGGCGTCTCCAACGCCACCCAGGCCGCCGAGGTCGCGGGCTTCGCCGACGGCGTCATCGTGGGCTCGGCGTTCGTCCAGCGCATGCTCGACGCCGACGACGAGGCGGCGGGCCTCGCCGCGGTGCGGGCGCTCGCGGGTGAGCTCGCGCAGGGCGTACGGGGCGCACGGGGGCCCGCGTAGCCCGAATGAGTGGACCTGGACCGGGGAGGCGCGCTCGCGCCTCCCCGGTTCGTTTGGTCCGGTATGAGCGACAAGAACCGTGAGGGTAAGCGCACGGCCCGCGAGCGGCTGGCGGTAGAGCGAGAGCGGCAGAAGTCACGCGACAAGCGGCGCCGCACGATCCTGGTGAGCGCCGCCGTCGTCGGCGTGCTCGCCCTGGCCACGGTCGGCGGCCTGCTCGCGGCGAACGCCGGGGACGACGACAAGAAGAAGGACGCGTCGGGCCCGGTCGTCGCCCCGAAGGGCGCGGTCGACGACGAAGGACCGGCGATCCCGCTCGGCAAGGCCGACGCCAAGTCCACGCTCACCGTCTGGGAGGACTTCCGCTGCCCGGCCTGCAAGCAGTTCGAGGACGGCTACCGCGCGACGGTCAACGAGCTCGCCGACAAGGGCCTGCTGAAGGCCGACTACCACCTCGCGACGCTCATCGACGACAACATGGGCGGCAAGGGCTCCCTGCGCGCCGCCAACGCCGCGGCCTGCGCCCAGGACGCGGGGAAGTTCCCCGCGTACCACGACCTGCTGTTCCAGAACCAGCCCGCGGAGACGGACGACGCCTTCGCCGACAACGACAAGCTGATCGAGCTCGCGGGCAAGGTCGAAGGACTGGACACGGCCGCGTTCAAGAAGTGCGTGACCGACGGCACGCACAACAGCTGGGTCGTGAAGTCCGACAAGGCCTTCGAGGACGCGGGCCTGCGGGGCACGCCCACGGTCCTGCTCGACGGCAAGAACATCTTCGAGGACCAGAAGAACCCGCTCACCCCGCAGAAGCTGAAGCAGAAGGTGGAGCAGGCCGCCCGCTAGCCCCCCTGCTGACGGCCGTCCCGCCGACGAGCGCCGCGCCGCCCGGCCCCCGGGCGGCGTTATGGACCCGTTGCCGGGGCGGTTGCCGTCACCGCGGCCCGGCGCGGTAGCGTCGACCCTGCCATGGAACTTGCCTACATCCCCAGCCCGTCGCGCGGAGTGGTCGACCTCGGCCCCATTCCGCTGCGCGGCTACGCGTTCTGCATCATCATCGGCGTGTTCGTTGCCGTGTGGCTCGGCAACAAGCGGTGGATCGCCCGCGGCGGCCGCCCCGGCACCGTGGCGGACATCTCCGTGTGGGCGGTGCCGTTCGGACTCGTCGGCGGCCGCCTCTACCACGTGATCACGGACTACCAGCTGTACTTCAGCGACGGCCGTGACTGGGTGGACGCCTTCAAGATCTGGGAGGGCGGGCTCGGCATCTGGGGCGCGATCGCGTTCGGCGCGGTCGGCGCGTGGATCGGCTGCCGCAGGCGCGGCATCCCGCTGCCCGCGTGGGCCGACGCCCTCGCCCCCGGCATCGCCCTCGCCCAGGCCATCGGCCGCTGGGGCAACTGGTTCAACCAGGAGCTGTACGGCAAGGAGACGGACCTGCCGTGGGCGCTGAAGATCACCAGCTCCGCGGACGGGCGGGTCCCGGGCACGTACCACCCGACGTTCCTGTACGAGTCGCTGTGGTGCGTCGGCGTCGCGCTCCTGGTCATCTGGGCCGACCGCCGCTTCAAGCTCGGGCACGGGCGGGCCTTCGCGCTGTACGTCGCCTCGTACTGCGTGGGCCGCTTCTGGATCGAGTACATGCGCGTGGACGACGCGCACGAGTTCCTCGGCCTGCGCCTGAACAACTGGACCGCGCTGGTCGTCTTCCTCCTCGCCGTCGTCTACCTGGTGATCTCGGCCCGTACGCGGCCCGGTCGCGAGGAGATCGTCGAGCCCGGAGCGGTGGCTGGCGAGGGCGCCTCCAGCAGTGGTGACAAGGCCGAGGGCACCCCCTCGGAGGCCGAGTCGTCCGGCGACGAGAAGCCCGCGTCCGAGTCCGAGGGCGAGGCGGAGTCCGCTCAGAAGGGCTGAGGGGCGTTCGGCACCGCCGGAGAGGCTCGTTCGGGTTGTTCGCCATCGCGGCGGGATTCCATCAGCCACCCGACCTGTCCAAGGTTCTGCGGGCCTCCGCCACCACCGCCCGGTCCACGAAGCGGCCGTCGGGGAGCGCTTGCGCTCCCCGTTCCGCTTCCGCCGCCTTGACGATCGTCTCCGCCCGCTCGATCTCCTCCCGGGACGGGAGGTACGCGCGCTCGATGACGGGGAGCTGGCGCGGATGGATGGCCGCGCGGCCCACGAAGCCGAGGGCCCGGCCGTGCGCGCAGGACTCCGCGAGGCCCGCCAGGTCACGGGTGTCGGGGTAGACCGACTGCGGCGGCGAGGGCAGGGTGGCGGCGCGTGCCGCGAGCACCACCCGGGAGCGCGCCCAGTCGAGGCCCGCGTCGTCCCGTACGCCGATGTCGGCGCGGAGGTCCGCCTCGCCGAGCGACAGGCCCCGCAGGGCGGGGTGCGCGGTGGCGATCGCGTACGCCTGCTCGACGCCGAGGGCCGTCTCGATGAGCGCGTACAGGGCGGGCGCGCCGCCCTCCGCGGGGGCCGCCCGTTCGGCGGCTCGGACGACGTCCGCGGCGGCGGTCACCTTGGGCAGCCGGAGGCCGGTGAGGCCGGGCAGCGGGGCGATCGCCGTCAGGTCGGCGTCGGACGGCGGTGTGCCGAGGGCGTTCACGCGGACGTGGACCGGGACCGCCTGCCGCGCGGAGAGCAGCTCCACGGTGGCCGCGCGGGCGTAGTCCTTGCGGTCGGGCGCGACCGCGTCCTCCAGGTCGACGATCACCACGTCCGCGCCCGCGAGCAGCGCCTTCGCCACCACGTCGGGGCGGTCCCCGGGGACGTACAGCCAGGTCAGCGGGGTCGGTCTCATAGGGCGCCCGCCGTGCGCAGGGCGGTGATCTCCCGCTCGGTCAGGCCGATCCCGGCCAGGATCGCGTCGGTGTCGGCGCCGTGCGGGCGGCCCGCCCAGCGGATCGCGCCCGGCGTCTCGCTGAGCCGGAACAGGACGTTCTGCATACGGATCGGGCCGAGCTCCGGGTCGGGGACGGTGGTGAGGGTGTCGAGCGCGGCGTACTGCGGGTCCCGCATGACGTCACGTACGTCCTGCACGGGCGCCACCGCCGCCTCCGCCTTCTCGAAGGCCGTCATGACCTCGGCGCGGGTGTGCCGGGCGATCCAGGAGCCGACCGCCTCGTCGAGGACGTCCGCGTGCGCCGCGCGCTCGACTCCGGTCGCGAACCACGGCTCGGCGGCCAGCTCCGGGCGGCCGACCAGGCGCACGACCCGCTCCGCGATCGACTGCGCGGACGTGGAGACGGCGACCCAGGTGCCGTCGGCGGTGCGGTAGGTGTTGCGGGGCGCGTTGTTCGTGGAGCGGTTGCCGGTGCGCGGCTGTACGTGGCCCAGCTGGTCGTACCAGAGCGGCTGGGGGCCGAGGACCGTGAGGATCGGCTCGATGATCGCCATGTCGACGACCTGGCCGCGGCCCGTGCGGTCCCGGGCCGCGAGGGCCGTCATCACCGCGTACGCCGTCGCCAGGCCCGCGATCGAGTCCGCGAGGCCGAACGGCGGCAGCGTGGGCGGCCCGTCCGGCTCGCCGGTCACCGCGGCGAAGCCGCTCATGGCCTCGGCGAGCGTGCCGAATCCGGGGCGGCGCGCGTACGGGCCGAACTGGCCGAAGCCCGTGACGCGGGCGAGCACCAGGCGCGGGTTGGCCGCGCTCAGCTCGTCCCAGCCGAGGTCCCACTTCTCCAGGGTGCCGGGGCGGAAGTTCTCGACGATCACGTCCGTGCCGGCGGCGAGGCGCAGCAGCGTGGCGCGGCCGCCGGGGGTGGAGAGGTTCAGCGTCATCGTGCGCTTGTTGCGGCCGAGCAGCTTCCACCACAGGCCGACGCCGTCCTTGGCCGGGCCGTGGCCGCGGGACGGGTCGGGGCGCGTGGGGTGCTCGACCTTGATCACGTCCGCGCCGAAGTCGCCGAGCAGGGTGGCGGCGAGGGGCCCGGCGAAGAGGGTCGCGAGGTCGAGGACGCGCAGGCCGTCCAGCGGGGGCGGGGGAGAGGGTGAGGGCGGGGTCCTGGTCATCGTGGGGCCGCCGCTTCCTTGTCGATCTCCGTGCGGTACGGCATGGAGGTCGCCGCGCCGGGCCGCTGTACGGAGAGCGCGGCGGCGGACGACGCCCACGCGAGCGCGTCCCGCGTGGGCCTGCCCTCGCCGAGCGCCACCGCGAGCGCGCCGACGAACGTGTCGCCCGCGCCCGTCGTGTCCACCGCGGTGACCCGCGGCGCGGGCACCGTCACGGGCTCGGCGCCCCGCGCCGCGTACAGGCTGCCCGCCGAGCCGAGCGTGACGACGACCTCCGGCACCTGGGAGAGCAGCGCACGGGCCGCCGCGGCCGGGTCCTCGATGCCGGTGAGCGCGGCGGCCTCGTGCTCGTTGGGGATCAGCAGGTCGGTGGCGGCGAGGAGTTCGGGGGGCAGGGGCTGCGCGGGGGCCGGGGTGAGGACGGTGCGCACGCCGTGGCCGCGGGCGTACTCGGCGGCGGCGAGCACGCCCTCCAGCGGGACCTCCAGCTGGAGGAGGAGCAGGTCGGCGGAGGCGATCAGGGCCTCGTCGCCGTGCGAGAGGGCGCTGAGCGCGGCGTTGGCGCCGGGGACGACGACGATCGCGTTGCCGCCGTCGTCGTCGACGACGATGTGGGCGGTGCCGGTGGCGCCCTCCACGGTGCGCAGCAGGTCGGTGTCCACGCCCGAGTGGTCGAGCGCGCCGCGCAGCTGTGTGCCGAAGGCGTCGGTGCCGACCGCGCCGATCATCGAGACCGTGGCGCCCGCGCGGGCCGCGGCGACGGCCTGGTTGGCGCCCTTGCCGCCGGGGAAGGTGCGGAACTCGCGGCCGGTGACGGTCTCGCCGCGCTGCGGCGCGGTGGCCACGTACGCGACGAGGTCCATGTTGGTGCTGCCCAGGACGACGATGTGCGGGGTCATCGGTCAGGTCTCTCCTCTGTCGGGTGATGGTGCGTCAAGTCGGCGGTGATGCGGGCGAGTTCGTCGAAGCCGATGCCGTCGAAGGAGCCGACGGACGTGGCGAGCCGGTTCTTCAGCGGTGCCGTCCAGCGCTCCGGCAGCGCGTCCGGGTGCCCGGCCAGGAGGCCCGCGACCGACCCGGCGGTGGCGCCGTTGGAGTCCGTGTCCCAGCCGCCGGACACGGCGCGCGTGATGGACGCGGTGAAGTCGCCGTCGGCGTGCGTGAGGGCGGCGGCGAGCAGGGCCGCGTTCGGCACGACGTGGACCCAGTGGTACGTGCCGTACGCGGCGTGCAGCCGGTCCACCACGTCGTCGAAGTCCCGTGTGGTCAGGGCAAGTCGGATGCCGTGGCTGACGGCTCTGTGCAGGCGCGAGTCGGGCGGGATCACCGTCAGGCCCGTCGCCAGGCAGTGGTGGACGTCGCCCGTGCCGGACGCCGCCTCCGCGATCGTCGCCGCCGCGAACATCGCGCCGTACACGCCGTTGTCCGTGTGGGTGAGGCGGGCGTCCCGCGCGGCCTGTTCGGCTGCCGCCGCCGGGGCGCCGGGGTTGGTCCAGCCGTGGACGTCCGCGCGGATCAGGGCGCCGATCCACTCGCGGAACGGGTTGCGGTGGCGGGCCGTGCGGGGTGGGGCGATGCCGTTCAGGAGGTTGCGGTAGGCGACGCGTTCCGCGGTGAAGGTGCGGGCCGCGGGGAGCTCCTCCAGCCAGAGGGTTGCCACGTCCGT
Source organism: Streptomyces sp. NPDC059003 (assembly GCF_042740445.1). NCBI lineage: Bacteria > Bacillati > Actinomycetota > Actinomycetes > Kitasatosporales > Streptomycetaceae > Streptomyces > Streptomyces sp. NPDC059003. The sequence goes on from NZ_JBHYJH010000148.1 coordinate 8,164, forward strand.
GGTGGTGAAGGCGGGGCCGTGGCGCTGGAGCAGCAGGAGGTTCAACAGGGGGTAGTTGAGGTCGTCGTCCTCCGGTGTGCCGTCGATGTTCTCGGCGAGGGAGGTGGGGGCGGAGCGTCTGTTCCAGGGGTGGGCGCGGGTGAGGTGGGGTGGGACGCCGCGGGCGGTGAACCAGGTGTGCAGGGGCCAGTTTCCGGTGGACCTGGCCAGGGTGCGGATGGCTGTGAGGGGGAGTTTCTCGACGGGTTTGCCGAGGACGCAGCCTGCGGCTCGGCCCAGCCAGGCGGTGTGGAGGCGGGTGCGGTGGGTGGACCCTGTCGGGGGCTCCCCAATCCCGCCCCTTCCCGAAACCATGGGGCTCCGCCCCCTGGACCCCCGTTCATCGCGCTTCGCGCTCGTCCTCAAGCGCCGGACGGGCTGGATATCCTCGTCCTCCAGTTCCGCCAAGAGGCGTTCCGCCAGGGCGCGTAGCTGCGGTGTGGCCTGGTGCGGGGAGGCGCCCGACGACGGTGGCGTGGGGGAGCCGCCCGCTGATTCCCATGCCTGGCGGATGGGGGTGACGTCTCTGCCCTCCTCCTCCGCCTGGCGGAGTTCGTGGGGGAGGAGGTCCTCGGGCTGCAGCCAGGTCAGGCGCATCATGAGGGGGTGTCCGTCAGCGTTGCGAAGGCCTGCTCGTGGGTGCGGCGGCGGGAGCGGTCCTTGGCGTGGATCTCTTCGGCGACCTTCGCGAGGGCCGTCGCCGGGGCGTGCAGGTCGAGGCGGCTGGCCCGGGACACCGTCGTCGACCAGTCGGCGGGCACGGCGGCGGCGCCGCTCAGGGCGCCCGTGATCGCGCCGCTCATCGTCGCGATCGAGTCGCAGTCGCGGCCGTAGTTGACCGACCCGAGCACCGTGCGGCGGTAGTCGCCGTCGCCGATGAGCACCATGGCCAGGGCGATGGGCAGTTCCTCGATGGCGTGCAGGCGCGAGGGGCGGCGGGCGCCCAGCGAGGGGCTGCGGTAGTCGGGGCCGACCGTGTCGAAGGGGGCGATCGCCGTGCGCAGGGGAGCGAGGGCCGGTTCGAAGTCGTCGTGGGCGCCTGCCGCTTCGGCCGTCGCCTCGATCGCCGCGCGGGTGCCGTCCTTCGCCAGGGACAGGCAGGCGTCCAGGACGGAGGCGGGCGTGGCCCCGGGTGCGCAGGCCGCCGCCACCGCCGCCGCGAAGACCCCGGCCGCCTCCCTTCCGTACGACGACTGGTGCGCGCCCGCGACGTCCAGCGCCTCGGCGTAGGCGGCCGCCGGGTTCGCCGCGTTGACCAGGCCGACGGGGGCCATGTACATCGCGGCACCGCAGTTGACGATGTTGCCGGTGCCCGCCTCGCGCGGGTCCACATGGCCGTAGTGCAGGCGGGCGACGAGCCACTTCTCGGCGAGGAACAGACGTTGCAGGGGCAGCGCCTCGGCTTCGAGCTCGGGGATCCAGCGGGGGCTCGTGATCAGGTCGGGGACCAGGTGGTCGGCCACCGCGTACGCGTCGAGGTGGTCGCGGACCGTGGCGTACACGCGGACCAGGGCGTGCGTCAGCAACGTGTCGTCGGTGACGTGCCCGTCGCCCTTGTGGTACGGCGCGATGGGGCGGGCCGTGCGCCAGTCGTCGCCGTGCCAGGGGCCGACGATGCCCCGTACGCGGCCGCCGTGGCGCGCCACGATCTGCTCGGGCGACTGTCCCTCGACGGGGCCGCCGAGCGCGTCACCCACCGCCGCGCCCACCAGGCTGCCGGTGATCCGGTCCGTCAAGGGGGTGGTGTTCATGGGGGAGTGCTCCTTCCGGAGGGGTGCGTTCGGTGTCGGCCGGGTGCCCGGCCAGGCGTGCGGCGAGCTCCACCAGGTCCGTACCCGCGAGGCGGGGCAGGGCGCAGCCGGAGAGCGCCCGGCAGGTCGCGCGCCAGGTGTCCGGGATCGCCGCGGACGTGCCGAGCACGCCGGTCAGGGCCCCGGCGAGCGCGGGCGCCGAGTCCGCGACGCGGGACAGGCAGGCCGCGGCGGGCACCGCCTCGTGGACGCGGCCCCGGGCCGCGGTGGCCAGGGCGAGGGCGACCGGGACGGTCTCGGCCGCGGCGATGCCGTAGCTGTAGACGTGGTCGACGATCTGGTGCTCCAGGAGCGGGACCAGGGCGAACGTGGCGCCGCTGTCCTGGGTGCCGCACTCGTCGGCCAGGGCGATCGCGTGGCGGGCGTTGCGGCCGATCTCCGTGTGCGCGGGCAGCTGCGTGAGCGCGGCCGCCACCGCGTCCTCGGGGGTTCCGCCGCCGAGCGCGGCCGCGATCGCCGCGGCCATCGCGCGGGCGCCGTGCACGCCGTCGCCGTCCTGGGTGTACCGGGCGTCGAACTCCGCGAGCGCGGCGGCCCGTTCGGGGTCTCCCGGGTGGACGAGGGCGAGGACGCAGGCGCGTACGCAGGCCGCGTCGTCGAAGTAGTGCGGGTTGTCGTGGCCGGTGGCGGGCGGGGTGAGGCCCGCGGCGAGATTGCCGAGGCCGGCGCGGACGGAGATGCGGGCGCGCAGGGGGAGTACGGCGGACTCGACCTCCGGGGCGCGGGCCGCCGCCGCGGCGACCTCGCCCGCGAGGGTGTTCCAGGCGTGGGCGAGGGCGGTGCGGGTGCGGTGGTCCCGGGTGCGGGCGGGGGTACGGTCCCCTGCCTTCGGTGACTTGAGTGCCTTGAGTACGGACTCGGCGGTGTAGGCCGCCCATTCGGCGTCGTCGGAGGGGCCGAGGCGGAGGGGTTCGGGGGGCTGGTTCAGGGCGATGGGGACGGGGAGGGTGGTGGTCGCGTTGTGCTCGGCGAACGCCTCGAGTTCGCGGGTGAGGCGGCGGGTCCAGCCCGGCATGCGGGTTGCTCTGTGGCGGGCCGCGGGCCAGCCGGCGGCGTCGCCGGCGGCCAGGCCCAGGAGGAGGCCCTCCACCGGTAGGCGGGCTGAGTGGTCGTTGCCTGTGACGGTGGCCGTCGGATGGTGCTGTGCCCACCCTTCCCCAAGTTCTCGGCTTCGCTCGAACAGGGGAGGCCCCATTCGCCCTGCGGAACGACTGCCCACAGCCGGGACGGCGTATTCGCAATCGCTCACAGTGGCTCCTCGTCCGGGGTCAGTAGGTCGGCGATGTCCAGGACGTGGTGGCCGTGCATCGTGGGGAGGCAGGTGCCGGTTGCCGGGCCGATGGCCTTGGACCACTCGTGGGGGATGGCCGCGGCGCCGCAGGTCGCGCCCGACAGGGCTCCGGCGACGGCCGCCGTCGTGTCGGCGTCGCGGCCCATGTTGACCGCCGTGAGGACCGCCGTCGCGAAGTCGCCGTCGGCGGCCGCGTACGCGCCGAAGGCCAGGCCGACCGCCTCGGGGGCCAGGTCGGTCCAGGGGTAGCCGCCGATGACCACCGCGGAGCGGACCGCGCGTTCGCCCTGGTGGGCGACGGCCGCGGCGCGGCGCAGGGAGCGGGAGGTCCAGGAGTCGTACGGGATGACGGACAGGGCCGCCGCGACCACGGACGCCACCGGGGCCCCGGTCATGGCGGCCGCGACGCCCGCCGCGACCGCCTGGCCGCCGTAGATGCCCTCGCCGTCGTGGCTGACCGAGCCGTCGACGGCGACCAGGCGCGCCGCCTCCGCGGGGTTTCCGGCCGCGAAGACGCCGAAGGGTGCCGCGCGCATCGCGAGGCCGTCGCTCCAGGCGTGCCGGTGCTGGGCCGAGATGGGGGCCGCGAGGCCCCGGCGCAGGTTCTCCAGGGTGCCGCGCTCGCTGAAGCCCGCGCCGCGGAACGGGCCTTCGTCGAGGTCCACGATCCACCGGTGCCAGGCCGCCTCGACGTGGGCGACCGTGAGCGCGGAGCCGTGCCGGGCGAGGAGCAGGCCGGAGAAGATGGCGTACTCGGTGTCGTCCGTGCCCGACGGGTGCTCGGCGACGTACCCGGTGATGTGGCCCCAACGGCGGCGGATCTCCGAGGGTTTCAGGTTCTCCGCGGGCGCGCCGAGCGCGTCGCCGACGGCGAGGCCGAGCATCGCCCCGCGGGCCCGCTCGCGCAGGCCGTCGGCGCCGTCGGGCGCCGGGACGGAGGGAACGCATGCGACGGACGCCATGCCGTACCTCCCTGTGACGCTGACTGCCGGCTGCCGGACCGGGCCGCCGGGCTGACTGCCGGGTGGCAGTGCTTGGTGCATCCCTGCCACGCGGCGCCACTCACATGAGCATGCGTGTGCTCAGCGTCACCCCTTCGGCATGGTCGGCAGGGTCGGTCCGCGGGCCCCGCCGGGGGTGTGTTTTCGCAGGTAAGTACGGCCTTCCTTGCTGGCGAGAGCGATTTTTCGCGCGTACTTTCGAGGTGTCCAAGGAGATCGAGAGTCACCGGAAGTCACCGGATGAGGGGGCGTCAGCCAGTCATGGCCATCATCGACACCGAAGCACCGCTGCACGAGGCGCACCGCGACAACCACACCCACCGTGATGTCAACGGTGGCTGGCTGCGCCCGGCCGTCTTCGGCGCGATGGACGGGCTCGTGTCCAACCTCGCCCTGATGACCGGTGTCGCGGGCGGCGCCGTGTCGCAGCAGGCCATCGTCATCACCGGTCTCGCCGGGCTCGCGGCGGGCGCCTTCTCGATGGCCGCGGGCGAGTACACGTCCGTCGCCTCGCAGCGCGAGCTGGTGCAGGCGGAACTGGACGTGGAGCGGCGCGAGTTGCGTAAGCACCCCAAGGACGAGGAGCGGGAGCTCGCGGCCCTGTACGTGTCGCGCGGCGTCGACCCGGACCTGGCCCGCGAGGTCGCGCGGCAGCTGTCGGCCGACCCCGAGCAGGCCCTGGAGATCCACGCCCGCGAGGAGCTCGGCATCGACCCGGGCGACCTGCCGTCGCCGACCGTCGCCGCCGTGTCGTCCTTCGGGTCGTTCGCGCTCGGCGCCCTGCTGCCCGTGCTGCCGTATCTGCTGGGGGCGAGCGCCCTGTGGCCGGCCGTGCTGCTCGCGCTCGTCGGGCTTTTCGCGTGCGGGGCCGTCGTCGCCAAGGTGACCGCGCGGTCGTGGTGGTTCAGCGGGCTGCGGCAGCTGGTCCTCGGCGGGGCCGCGGCGGGTGTGACGTACGCCCTGGGCAGTCTGTTCGGGGCGGCCGTAGGATGAGCGGCCGCAGGTGTATGCAGGATCCTGCATAAGTAGCCATTACCGGACGGTTTCGATTCCATGGCCGGCGGGCATGAGCCGTAAGCGCTGCGGGCAATGAGGCCTGTGTCGCTTCGGGCCCACGGCCATGGATCTGTCCGTTCCGGCCCCCTCCCCAGAGCGCTCCCCACCCCAGAGCGCGTCCACATGTTGGAACGAAGTATCCGCTTTTCGAGAAGCGACCCATCATGTAACCTGCACGAAATTTCGCCAGGGCCAACGTCGTCCCTATCGCCGCTCGCGCCCCCGGAGCCCCATTCGCCCGGGAGGTAGCCCCACCACGACGACGGGAGTGCCGATGCGTTCCGACGCCTGGTCGCCCATGGACGGTCGCCCCGCCCCCCAGGGGATGTACGACCCCCGGAACGAACACGATGCCTGCGGTGTCGGGTTCGTGGCCACCCTCACCGGTGAGGCGAGCCATGAGCTCGTCGAGCAGGCGCTGACCGTACTGCGCAACCTGGAACACCGAGGCGCCACCGGATCCGAGCCCGACTCCGGGGACGGCGCCGGCATCCTGCTCCAGGTGCCGGACGCGTTCCTGCGCGAGGCCGCCGGATTCGAGCTGCCCGCGGCGGGCGCGTACGCCGTCGGCATCGCCTTCCTGCCCACCACCGGAACGGACGAGACCGTCTCACACATCGAGACGATCGCCGCCGAGGAGGGCCTGACCGTCCTCGGCTGGCGCGAGGTGCCCGTCGCCCCGACGCTGCTCGGCGCCACCGCCCGCTCGACGATGCCGGTCTTCCGGCAGATGTTCGTGACGGACGGCACGAGCACCGGGCTCGCCCTCGACCGCAAGGCGTTCGTCCTGCGCAAGCGCGCCGAGCGCGAGGCCGCCACGTACTTCCCGTCCCTGTCGGCCCGCACGATCGTCTACAAGGGCATGCTGACCACCGGCCAGCTGGAGCCCTTCTTCCCCGACCTGTCCGACCGCCGCTTCGCCACGGCGATCGCGCTCGTCCACTCGCGCTTCTCCACGAACACCTTCCCGAGCTGGCCGCTCGCCCACCCGTACCGCTTCGTCGCCCACAACGGCGAGATCAACACGGTCAAGGGCAACCGCAACTGGATGCGCGCCCGCGAGTCGCAGCTGGCCTCCGAGCTGTTCGGGGCCGGCGAGAAGCTGGAGCGGATCTTCCCGGTCTGTACGCCGGACGCCTCCGACTCCGCCTCCTTCGACGAGGTCCTCGAACTCCTCCACCTCGGCGGGCGCTCCCTGCCGCACAGCGTGCTCATGATGATCCCGGAGGCCTGGGAGAACCACGCCTCCATGGACCAGGCCCGGCGCGCCTTCTACCAGTACCACTCCACGATGATGGAGCCCTGGGACGGCCCGGCCTGCGTCACCTTCACCGACGGCACCCAGGTCGGCGCCGTGCTCGACCGCAACGGCCTGCGCCCCGGGCGCTACTGGGTCACCGACGACGGCCTCGTCGTCCTCGGCTCCGAGGTCGGCGTCCTCGACATCGACCCCGCCAAGGTCGTACGCAAGGGCCGCCTCCAGCCGGGCCGGATGTTCCTCGTCGACACCGCCGAGCACCGCATCGTCGAGGACGACGAGATCAAGGCCGCCCTCGCCGCCGAGCAGCCGTACCAGGAGTGGCTCGAGGCCGGCGAGATCGAGCTCTCCGACCTGCCCGAGCGCGAGCACATCGTGCACACGCACGCCTCCGTCACCCGCCGCCAGCAGACCTTCGGCTACACCGAGGAAGAGCTGCGCGTGCTGCTCGCCCCGATGGCCAAGGCCGGCGCGGAGCCCATCGGCTCGATGGGCACGGACACGCCGATCGCCGCGCTCTCCCAGCGGCCGCGGCTGATCTTCGACTACTTCACGCAGCTGTTCGCCCAGGTCACCAACCCGCCCCTGGACGCCATCCGCGAGGAGCTCGTCACCTCCCTGCACTCCTCGCTCGGCCCGCAGGGCAACCTCCTCGAGCCCACCGCCGCGTCCTGCCGCTCGGTCACGCTGCCGTTCCCGGTCATCGACAACGACGAGCTGGCCAAGCTCATCCACATCAACGCCGACGGCGACATGCCCGGCATGAAAGCCGCGACCCTGTCCGGCCTGTACCGGGTGCACGGCGGCGGCGACGCCCTCGCCGCCCGCATCGACGAGATCTGCGCGGAGGCCGACGCCGCCATCGAGGCCGGCGCCCGCCTGGTCGTGCTCTCCGACCGGCACTCGGACGCCGAGCACGCCCCGATCCCCTCGCTCCTGCTCACGGCGGCCGTCCACCACCACCTCATCCGGACGAAGCAGCGCACCCAGGTCGGCCTGCTCGTCGAGGCGGGCGACGTGCGCGAGGTCCACCACGTCGCGCTGCTCATCGGCTTCGGCGCCGCCGCCGTCAACCCCTATCTGGCGATGGAGTCCGTCGAGGACCTGGTCCGGGCCGGCACGTTCCTGCCCGGCATCGAGGCCGAGCAGGCCATCCGCAACCTCATTTACGCCCTCGGCAAGGGCGTCCTGAAGGTCATGTCCAAGATGGGCATCTCCACGGTCGCCTCCTACCGCGGCGCCCAGGTCTTCGAGGCCGTCGGCCTGGAGGAGTCCTTCGTCGAGAAGTACTTCAACGGCACCGCGTCCAAGATCGGCGGCGTCGGCATCGGTGTCGTCGCCGAGGAGGTCGCCGCCCGCCACGCCAAGGCGTACCCGGCCTCCGGCGTGCCGTCCGCGCACCGCGCCCTGGACATAGGGGGCGAGTACCAGTGGCGCCGCGAGGGCGAGCCGCACCTCTTCGACCCCGAGACGGTCTTCCGGCTCCAGCACTCCACGCGCAGCCGCCGCTACGACATCTTCAAGCAGTACACGGGCCGCGTGAACGAGCAGTCCGAGCGCCTGATGACGCTGCGCGGCCTGTTCGGCTTCAAGTCCGGCCGGGAGGCGATCCCCCTCGACGAGGTCGAGCCCGTCTCCGAGATCGTCAAGCGCTTCTCCACCGGCGCCATGTCGTACGGCTCCATCTCCAAGGAGGCGCACGAGACCCTCGCCATCGCCATGAACCAGCTGGGCGCCAAGTCCAACACCGGTGAGGGCGGCGAGGACCCGGACCGCCTCTACGACCCGGCGCGCCGCTCCAGCATCAAGCAGGTCGCGTCCGGCCGCTTCGGCGTGACGAGCGAATACCTGGTCAACGCCGACGACATCCAGATCAAGATGGCCCAGGGCGCCAAGCCCGGCGAGGGCGGCCAGCTGCCCGGCCACAAGGTGTACCCGTGGGTGGCGAAGACCCGGCACTCCACGCCGGGCGTGGGGCTCATCTCCCCGCCGCCGCACCACGACATCTACTCCATCGAGGACCTGGCCCAGCTGATCCACGACCTCAAGAACGCCAACCCGCGGGCCCGCATCCACGTGAAGCTGGTCTCCGAGGTCGGCGTCGGCACGGTCGCCGCGGGCGTCTCCAAGGCCCACGCGGACGTCGTCCTGATCTCCGGCCACGACGGCGGCACCGGCGCGTCCCCGCTGACCTCGCTGAAGCACGCGGGCGGCCCCTGGGAGCTCGGCCTCGCCGAGACCCAGCAGACGCTGCTGCTCAACGGCCTGCGGGACCGGATCGTCGTGCAGACCGACGGCCAGCTGAAGACCGGCCGCGACGTCGTCATCGCCGCGCTGCTCGGCGCCGAGGAGTTCGGCTTCGCGACCGCTCCGCTCGTCGTCTCCGGCTGCGTCATGATGCGCGTCTGCCACCTGGACACCTGCCCGGTCGGCATCGCCACGCAGAACCCGGTCCTGCGGGACCGCTTCAGCGGCAAGGCCGAGTACGTCGTGAACTTCTTCGAGTTCATCGCCGAGGAGGTCCGCGAGCTCCTCGCCGAGCTCGGCTTCCGCTCCATCGAGGAGGCCGTCGGCCACGCCGAACTCCTCGACACCGAGCGGGCCGTGAACCACTGGAAGGCCCAGGGCCTCGACCTGGAGCCGCTGTTCCACGTCCCCGACCTGCCCGAGGGCGCCGTGCGCCACCAGCTCGTCGCCCAGGACCACGGCCTGGAGAAGGCGCTCGACAACGAGCTGATCAGGCTCGCCGCCGACGCCCTGGCCGCGAACTCCCAGGAGGACGCCCAGCCGGTCCGCGCCCAGGTCGCGATCCGCAACATCAACCGCACGGTCGGCACCATGCTGGGCCACGAGGTGACGAAGAAGTTCGGCGGCGCGGGCCTGCCCGACGACACCGTCGACATCACCTTCACCGGCTCGGCGGGCCAGTCCTTCGGCGCCTTCGTGCCGCGCGGCGTGACGCTGCGCCTGGAGGGCGACGCCAACGACTACGTGGGCAAGGGCCTGTCCGGCGGCCGCGTGATCGTCCGCCCGGACCGCGGCGCCGACCACCTCGCCGAGTACTCCACGATCGCGGGCAACACCATCGCGTACGGCGCGACCGGCGGCGAGCTGTTCCTGCGCGGCCGCACCGGCGAGCGCTTCTGCGTGCGCAACTCCGGCGCCCTGGTGGTCTCCGAGGGCGTGGGCGACCACGGCTGCGAGTACATGACCGGCGGCCACGCCGTCGTGCTCGGCGAGACCGGCCGCAACTTCGCGGCGGGCATGTCCGGCGGCATCGCGTACGTCATCGACCTGGACCGCGACAACGTCAACTCCGGGAACCTGGCGGCCGTCGAGCCGCTCGACGACACCGACAAGCAGTGGCTGCACGACGTCGTGCGCCGCCACCAGGAGGAGACGGGCTCCACCGTCGCCGCGAAGCTGCTCGACGACTGGGACACGTCCGTGACCCGCTTCAGCAAGATCATCCCCAGCACGTACAAGGCAGTGCTCGCCGCCAAGGACGCCGCCGAGCGAGCCGGACTCTCCGAGTCCGAGATCACCGAGAAGATGATGGAGGCGGCGACCCATGGCTGACCCGAAGGGCTTTCTGAACCATGGCCGCGAGGTCGCGCGGACCCGCCCGGTCGGCGAGCGCGTGCAGGACTGGAACGAGGTCTACGTTCCGGGCTCGCTGCTCCCGATCATCTCCCAGCAGGCCTCGCGCTGCATGGACTGCGGCATCCCGTTCTGTCACAACGGCTGCCCGCTCGGGAACCTCATCCCCGAATGGAACGACTACGCGTACCGCGAGGACTGGTCGGCGGCCTCGGAGCGGCTGCACGCCACGAACAACTTCCCCGAGTTCACCGGACGCCTGTGCCCCGCTCCCTGCGAGGCGGCCTGCGTCCTCGGCATCAACCAGCCCGCCGTGACCATCAAGAACGTCGAGGTCTCGATCATCGACAAGGCGTGGGAGACCGGCGACGTCGCACCGCAGGCCCCCGAGCGCCTGTCCGGCAAGACGGTCGCGGTCATCGGCTCGGGCCCGGCCGGTCTCGCCGCCGCCCAGCAGCTGACCCGGGCCGGTCACACGGTCGCGGTGTACGAGCGCGCCGACCGCATCGGCGGCCTCCTTCGCTACGGCATCCCCGAGTTCAAGATGGAGAAGCGGCACATCAACCGGCGCATCGAGCAGATGCGCGCGGAGGGCACCAAGTTCCGCACCGGCGTGGAGATCGGCCGCGACATCGACGCGGCGAAGCTGCGCAAGCGCTACGACGCCGTGGTCATCGCGGCGGGCGCCACGACGGCCCGCGACCTGCCGGTCCCCGGCCGTGAGCTGGGGGGCGTCTACCAGGCCATGGAGTACCTGCCGCTCGCCAACAAGGTCCAGGAGGGCGACTATGTCACCACGCCCGTCTCGGCCGAGGGCAAGCACGTCGTCGTGATCGGCGGCGGCGACACCGGCGCGGACTGCGTGGGCACCGCCCACCGCCAGGGCGCGGCGTCCGTGACCCAGCTGGAGATCATGCCGCGCCCCGGCGAGGAGCGGTCCGCGGGCCAGCCGTGGCCGACGTTCCCCATGCTGTACAAGGTCACCTCCGCCCACGAGGAGGGCGGCGAGCGGGTCTACTCCGTCTCCACGACCCACTTCGAGGGCGACGAGGAAGGCAACGTGCAGTGGCTGCACCTCGTCGAGGTCGCCTTCGAGGACGGCAAGCTCGTCCAGAAGCCGGGTACGGAGCGGCGCATCCCCGCGCAGCTGGTCACCCTCGCGATGGGCTTCACCGGCACGGACCGGGAGAACGGCCTGGTCGACCAGTTCGGGCTCGACCTGGACGAGCGCGGGAACGTCGCGCGGGACGCCGAGTTCCAGACCAATGTCCCCGGGGTCTTCGTCGCCGGTGACGCGGGCCGCGGCCAGTCCCTCATCGTGTGGGCCATCGCCGAGGGCCGCTCCGCGGCGCGCGGCGTCGACCGCTTCCTCACGGGCGCCAGCGATCTCCCGGCCCCCATCCGTCCCACGGACCGTGCCCTGACCGTCTGACCCCTGGTCTATCCTGGTTCCACCTGAAACGTCCCGTACAACGGCGTACGGAACTGACGCGGCGCCCCCTAGTCCCCGACCGGACTACCTGGGGGCGCCGTGGTCTTTCCCGGCCCCGGCCGCGTACACCTGCCGCGTCCCCCTGCCGCATCGGACAATCGGGTGACCCACGTCACCCAATTCCATCGCGAGTCGGCGCCGTCGGGACCCCCCGAACCCCAGCGGTAGCGCCCCACGCAACGGTGATTACGGTTCGGCCGCGTCTCCGAAAGGGTCTAGACCGCCCACACCCTGTGTGACCAGAATCGCTCCCACCATAGGAACCTGAAGGGGGCCGGCATGAAGCGACGGGTCATCGCGGCGGGTTGTATCGCGCTGACGCTCGGTCTGACCGCCACGGCGTGCGGTGATGACGGCGACGACGGCAGCAAGGGCGACAAGCTCGACGGCAAGGGCAAGACCCTCACCGTATGGATCATGGAGGGCACCAACCCGGACCCCCGGCCCTTCTTCAAGGAGGTCGGCGCGGCCTTCGAGAAGAAGACCGGCGCCAAGATCAAGGTCGAGTACCAGCAGTGGGCCACCGCCCAGAAGAAGTTCACGACGGCCATCGAGGGCGGCCCGGACCAGGTCCCGGACGTCGCCGAGGTCGGCACGACGTGGGTGCCGCAGTTCGCGGAGACCGACGCGCTCGTCGACGTGACCGACGACGTGAAGAAGTCCGGCCTCGCCGACGACCTCGTCGAGGGCCTGAAGGACGCGGGCACGCTCGACGGCAAGCAGTACGGCATGCCGTGGTACGCGGGCGTGCGGTCGATCGTCTACCGCAAGGACATCTTCCAGAAGCACAACCTGAAGCCGCCGACGACCTGGAAGGAGCTCCAGGAGACGGCGAAGACGCTGAAGGCGAAGGAACCGAACATGATCGCGTTCCCGGTGGCGGGCGGCGCTGAGATGTTCGCGACGCCGTTCATCTGGGGCGCCGGCGGTGAACTCGCCACCCAGAGCGGCGACAAGTGGAAGTCCGGCATCAACTCGCCGGAGGCCGTGAAGGGCATCCAGTTCTACACGGACCTCGCGCGCAAGGACAAGGTCTCCCCGGCCAAGGTCAACACCTGGACGGAGAAGGAGGTCGGCGACGCCTGGAACAAGGGCGAGATCTCCATGGCGGTCGGCGGCAACTGGACGCCGAAGGCCATCACCGACGCGAACCCGAAGCTCAAGGGCAAGCTCGGCGCCGTGCCGATCCCGGGCGAGAAGGGCGGCATGAGCAAGTCCTTCCTCGGCGGCTCCTACCTGTCGGCGTTCGACACCGACAAGAAGGAACTCGCCTGGGAGCTGGTGAAGCTCATGACCACCGGTGAGTTCGCCGCGAAGTGGGCCAAGCAGACCAACTACTTCCCCGGCCAGAACTCCGAGCTGAAGAAGATCGAGCAGCAGAAGGACCCGCTGGTCGAGCCGTTCGCCAAGCAGATGATCGAGGCCGGCGCGACCGTGCCCAAGACCAAGGCGTACGGCGAGATCCAGGCCTCGCAGGTCGTCACCGGCATGGTGCAGTCGATCCTGAACGGCAAGGCGTCCGTCAAGGAGGCCGCGGACAAGGCGGCGAGTGACATGGACAAGATCTTCGCCAAGGACAAGTAGCCAGGGACGCGTACCGTCGTGAAAGAAACGCTCGTCAGCGGCGGGCCGAAGGCGACCATCCCTTCGGCCCGCGGCCCCCGCCCCGCGGACGGCGGCGCCGAGGCCGCACGCCGCCGCAAGAAGCTGATCACCCTCACCCGGCCCTGGCTGCTGCTCGCGCCCTCGCTCGTCGTGCTCGCGGGCCTGCTCCTGTGGCCGCTGATCCAGGTCGGCAAGCTGTCGCTGCAGGACTACAAGGTCAAGTTCGGCGGCGGCGAAGGCACGTACATCGGATTCGACCACTACAAGGACCTGCTGACCGGCGACCTGCTGTGGAAGACGGTCCTGCCGAACACGGTGTTCTTCGCGTTCGCCTGCGTCGGTCTGACCGTCGCGCTCGGCACGGCCGTGGCGCTGCTGCTCAACCGCCTCGGCCCGACGTGGAAGCTGATCTGCTCCGTGTCGATCCTGGCCGCCTGGGCGATGCCCGCGGTGACCGGGACGTACGTCTGGATCTGGCTGTTCTCGCCGGAGGACGGCATGGTCAGCCAGGTCGCCGACTCGATGGGCCTGATCGACGCCGAGACCACCAACTGGTTCACCGAGCGGCTGCCGTTCTACGCCATCGCCACGGTCAACGTCGTCCACCACGGCTTCCCGTTCGTCGCGATCACCGTGCTCGCCGGGCTCCTCACCATCCCGAAGGAGCTGTACGAGGCGGGCGAGATCGACGGGGCCAACGCCTGGCAGCGGTTCTGGAAGATCACCGTGCCGACCATCAAGCCGGTCTTCCTCGTGGTGACGATCCTCTCCACCATCTGGGACTTCAAGGTCTTCACGCAGGTCTTCCTGATGCCAGGAGGCAGCGGCTCCAACCCGGACGTCTACAACCTCGGCGTCTACTCGTACATCGAGGCGTTCGCCAAGAACGACTACGGCACGGGCGCGGCGGCCGCCGTCCTGCTCACGGTGCTGCTCCTCGTCATCACGATCATCTACATCCGCACGCTGTTCCGGCAGGGGGAGGAGGACCTGTGACAACCCGACGCACCACGCTCGCCTCGCGCATCGGGCTGCCGCTCGCGGTGGCGGCGCTGCTCCTCTTCACGCTCTTCCCCGTCTACTGGATGGTCTCCACGGCGCTCGACCCGAAGGCGCTCACGCGCGGCTCCGACGTGCTGCCGAGCGGCATCAGCATGGAGCACTTCGAGTTCGTCTTCGACCGGGGCAACTTCGACCAGTACCTGCTGAACTCGGCGATCGTCGGCCTCGTCACGATCGTGGCGGCCGCGGCGCTCTCGCTGTTCGCGGCGATCGCGGTGGCCCGCTTCCGGTTCAAGTTCCGCACCTCCGTGCTGATCATGGTGCTTATCGTGCAGATGGTGCCGCTCGAGGCCCTGGTCATCCCGCTGTTCATCCAGATGCGGGACTACGAGATGCTCAACTCGCTGCTCGGCCTCTCGATCGTCTACATCGCCCTGTCGCTGCCGTTCGCGATCTGGACCCTGCGCGGGTTCGTCGCGGCGGTGCCCAAGGAGGTCGAGGAGGCCGCGTACATCGACGGCGCTTCCTGGCCGCGCATGTTCTGGTCGGTGCTGCTTCCGCTGGTCGCGCCGGGCCTCGTCGCCACGTCGATCTTCGCGTTCATCACGGCGTGGAACGAGTTCGTCTTCGCGTACACCTTCATGAAGGGCAGCGACAAGTACACGGCCGCGGTGGGGATCTACCAGTTCTTCGGTGAGAACACCACGTCGTGGGGCCCGGTCATGGCCAGCTCCACGCTCGTCACCGTGCCGGTGATGATCTTCTTCGTGATCGTGCACCGCAGGCTGGGCTCCGGCCTCGCGGCGGGAGCGGTCAAGGGCTGACGCGCCCGTCGCCCCGAGGGGGGTGCGGGGACCGGTGCCGTGGGGGCACCGG
>NZ_JBHYJH010000149.1:0-23126 GCF_042740445.1 Streptomyces sp. NPDC059003
CGCCTCGTGCGGCTGTTCCAGCCGCAGCGCCCTGTGCAAACACGCGGCCTCGGCCCTGATCCAGGTCGCCCGCTGCCTCGCCGCGATGCCCCTCGTCCTTCTCCTGCTCCGCGGCCGCTCCCAGTCGGCTTCTTCGCCGGCCTCCAGGACCCCGACCACCCCTTCCTCCACAGCCACGGTCCCAGGCACGTGCCGCTCCCACCGGTCACCTCCGCCCATGTCGCCTTCGACGAGGGGGAACACGCTGCCCGCCCGCCCCTTCCTCGGGGCATGGCTCCTCCCGAGCAGCCGGTCATGCCGGTGCTCCCCGCCGTCGGCAGGTTCGACGGCCGGACCCTTGCCAGGCTCGCTGCCGACACGTCCCAACGGGCCCACTCCCTTCTTCGCACCCTCACCAAGGACGACGCCGCGGCAACGACACAGCCGATGGGCATCCTCATGCAAGCCGACCGGGACACTGGTTCACCGGTCCCGCTGCAACTCCCCCACATTCCGCTGCAGCAGAGACTCAGGGAGGACCAGGAGGCCACGGGCATGAGCAAGGCGGAACTCGCCCAGGCCGTCCGCGAATGGGACCTCAACGGCTGACCTGGCATATTGATCTTCCCGAGCGTCTGCCGAGCACTGCCGTCCGCGTTCGCAAGGCACGCACACGACTACTCGATCTCTGCCGGTGAACCTCAGGAGCCAGGTCGAGCTGTGCTCCCCGGTGCCGACCGCGACCAGGAGCAGCCACCCGGCCGCACGCAGGCGAGCGGCCGCAGCGCATCAGCTGCGCCAGCTTCCGCGCCACGACCTCGCGCTTGAGTTGGATGGCAAGCACGGTCACCTGCTACGCCGCGCGGGCCGCGACGGCCAAGCCGAACGCGGCCTGCTCATCCAGTCCGCCGCATACACCGTCGCGCGCACCGGCGACCAGACGGGCATGCGGGAACTCGCCGCCGAGGCCGCAGCCATCGCCCGTCAACTCGGCGGCACGACCTGACTGCGCGACCACGGCGGGCTTCAGCCCGGCCACAGTGGCCCTGCACCTGAACTCGGAAATCCACCGGCGCCCGCGGCACCGCGCTGACTGCGGCACGGACCATCGTGGTCGATGCCTTGCCCTGTGCGGAGCCGTTTCCGCTACTACGGCGACGTCGCTGCCGCACTCGCCCAGCAGGGGCGAAGACGGTAATGCCTCCACAAGCTCGCCGCCGAGCACCATGCCCTCGAAGGCCCACGCCCGTCCGTTGATGCGCGCCATGGTCTCCGGGTTCTTGGTATGCGGGCCGACGACGAGCGAACTGCGCGCTCTTGCCGCCCGCTGCGGTGTACTGCACTGACCCGGCCGGAATCTCCGTTCGGCACCTGACGGGGTTCCTTCATCAGCGCGCTCGCTTCGACCTTGGCGAGCAGGTGCACGACCGTCCTGTTGGCCTCCGTTGCTCAACCAGGCGAGCGACGGAGCCTAGAGAGGAAGAGCGGGACTCGTCCGGGCACTTCCGGCTTACCTACCTTGCGGCTGATGTCTGGGCCGGGGCTCCAGGGAACACGGGGTTGGCAGGTGGCGGCTCCAGGACGTTCTTCCCTGCATAGGGGGCCTGATCGCTTCTGGAACAGGAGGACGGGGATGTCGCCGAGCCCGTGCCTGCGTAAGCGCTACATAGGCTGCGTAGGGCTTCCGCGAAGGGCACGGCATGAGTGTCGATGGTGATCCGCATTTTCGTCTCCTGCGGTTAGGGTCTCCAGGGCAGCTTGGACCTGATCGAACTCTTCTTCCGTGCTGGGTGCCGCGAGCCGCAGCCCGGGTACCGTTCCGGCCTCGTCGCCGGAGAACAACCGTGTGTTGATTCTGTAGTTGAGCAGGTGCCTATGGGCGGGATATGGATTGTCCAGGTGCACGAAGCGGTAGTGAATGTCGGCCGGGCTGACCCTGGCGCCGAAACGGCCCTGGAGTAACTGCTGTAGCCGCTGCGCGTCAGACTTGATCTTCGCCAGCGTTCCGGGCAGCCACGCATTGTCCTGGAGCGCGGCGGTCGCCGCCGTGATGTCCAACAAGTACAGCCAGGGAAGGAGAAGACGCTGCACATCACCGCGCAGATGTGTGTCCCGTGTCCAGAGCATGCCTGCACGGGTGCCGGGCATACCGTTGGCCTTTCCGGTTGACTGCAGGACGACCAGGTTGGAGAGATCCGTTCCGGCGAGACTGCGGCCGTTGCCCTGGAAGGCGATGTACTCCTCATCGACGATCAGCGTTGCACCGCGATGCTGGCTGTGGGTGCAGACGCGCAGAAGGTCATTCCGGGGAATGTAGTGGCCCAGGGGATTGGAGGGGTTGGAGAGCACCACGTACTCATAGGCCATCATTGCTTCGCGCGTCCGTTGGAAGCGCATCTCCGGGGTGTCCTGCACGCCGGGATCGGCGCTCAGGAAGTCGGCATAGGCGAAGTACTCGAGCGTCCCGGTGTACTCCGGCGTGATGACTGCAACCCGCCTGTCGGTGAGCAGCCGGGCAAGGGCTGCGAGGAACTCTGTCACGCCGCATCCCGCGAGCATGTGTCGAGTGTCGGTGTGGAGTCTGCGGGCGAAGGCTTCGAGGTACGGGGTCTGTGCTCGGTAGGGCGGTGGGGTCAGGCTGTCCGGCTGGCGCGTGATGAGATCGGCAAGGGCAGCAATCGCCTCGGGCGGAGGTCCGAAGCGATTGCTGCAGATGCTCAGGTCGAGGGTGATCGCGCCTTCGGGGAGGTCGGTTAGGTCGCCGCCTTGTACTCGGCTTGGGTCGCGTACGAGGTTGCTTGCATGCCGCATGCTGGATTCCTTCGCCGAGTGTGCCTGGAGGTGGCTGATCGCGATGTGATGGGCGGGTGAGGCGCGCCTCAGGACAGAGCCCGTGTTGCAGGGCTCGTAGTTGCGCCAGTGCGCGTCCAACCGGGGGCCGTGGCTGAGTCAGCGGTTCGCGCCTTTCCTGAGGCCTGCCGACTGGCAGGTGAGTTTCCCGTCCGGCGCCACGGTGCCCGTGGGGTGCTGCCGTGTGCGCCTTGCCGGAACGCTCATTCGGGCAGCGAGTCGCGCCTGCCTCTCTTGGGCGAATCTTCGAGCACACTCGCACAAGGCGTCAACAATTGGAGACGGATTGGTGGCGGTAATCCCTGTCAGTTCTGCAGGGCGGGAAAGCATCGCGTGGGTTCCCAGCAAGGATGTTCAGATGAGAACTTCCCTGACCCTCAGTCGACGAGGCAGTTCTCGGCCCAGCCTTTCTACCGATGGGCCGAGGCGTCCGCGCAACTTCGGATCCTCGGCGGCGCCCCGCTCCGCCTCGCCCTCGTCGAACAGCACAGCGGCCAGGCCGACGCGGTCCATCACCTTCACCCTCTCAAAGCCCGGCCTGCGCAGGGCGAGCGCGTCCTCGAAGTGGACGCTCGCGGCCCGGTGGCCCCGGCCGAGCCCGGCCAGGCCGCGGGCGGCCACCGCGCGGGGCAGTACGAGCAGATCGAGAAGGTCTCCGCACATCACGGCAACTTCTGGGAGGTGCTGCTGTACGGGCAGCTCGGCCGGGACCGGTCGGTGATGTTCGACCTGGCGGAGAAGCTGGAGTTCACCACCACGTCCGAGGACGGGCGAGTGCTGGCCGCGCTCGCGCACGCGATGAACCACGAGAGCGCCCGCGGCGAGTACATCACCGCACTCGGCGAGGACGGCAGAGCCGTCGACATCTCCTTCGCCACGCAGAACTGGCGCAAGGCCGTGCTCGACAAGACCCGGCCGGGCCGGTTCGTGCGCAAGCACTTCGAGGCGATGGTCTTCACCCACCTCGCCGAGGAACTGCGCACCGGGGACGTCGGGGTGGTCGGCTCGGAGGAGTACGCCGACTGGTCCGAGCAGCTGCTCGCGTGGGAGGACATCCAGGAACAGCTGGCCGACTACCTGGTCGAGGTCGGGCTGTGCGAGGAAGGCGAGGCGAGTGCGTTCGACGCGGCGTCCTTCCGCCGGCAGCTGGAGGACAAGCTGCGCGGCGCCGCCGCGGCAGCCGATGCCGGGTATCCGGACAACGAGGGCCTGGTCATCGATCCGGAGACCGGCATCCCGTCGCTCAAGCCGCATCGTTCCGAGGGGCAGCGGCCCTCGGCGAAGCGCCTGGAGCAGGAGGTCAAGGCCCGGATGCCGGAGCGCACGCTGATGGGGATCGTGGCCCGCACCGCGTACTGGGTGGAGTGGTGGCGCCGCTTCGGACCGCCCTCGGGCAACGACCCCAAGCTGAAGGACCCGTTCGGCCGGTACGTGCTGACCACCTTCGTCAAGGGCACCAACATGGGCCCGTACGAGGCGGCCAAGCACATCCCCGGGGTGTCCGGACACGAGCTGTCGTACGTCGCCAACCGGCACTTCTCCATCACCCTGCTGAACGAGGCCATCGCCGACCTCGTCAACGCGCACGCCCGCCTCGACATCTCCCAGGCGTGGGGCGACGGCACCGCCGTGGCAGCCGATGGCACCCACATGGACACCTACCTCAACAACCTGCTCGCCGAGACGAGCGTGCGAACTGGCGGGATCGCCTACCACCACATCTCCGACACCTACATCGCGCTGTTCACGCACTTCATCCCGTGCGGGGTGTGGGAGGCCGTCTACATCATCGAGGCCCTCCTCAAGAACACCTCCGAGGTCAAGACCACCGTGCACGCCGACACCCAGGGCCAGAGCGTGCCCGTTTTCGCCCTGGCGCACCTGCTGGGCTTCGATCTGATGCCCAGGAACTGGAAGGGCCTGACCTTCTACCGCCCGTCCAAGCAAAGCGAGTACGTCCACATCGACTCGCTGTTCGGGGAGGCGGGCAAGAACGTCATCGACTGGGACCTGATCGAGTCCCAGTTCCGGCACCTGATGAAGGTGGCCGTCTCCGTGCGCGAGGGCGCCATCTCCTCCTCGACGCTACTGAAGCGGCTGCGGTCGGGCTCGCACAAGAACTCCACCTACACCGCGTTCCGCGAGGTCGGCCGCGTAATCCGCACCGTGCAGCAGCGCTACCTCTCGGATGCGCCGCTGCGCCGGCGGGTGACCGCGGCGACGAACAAGGTCGAGTCGTTCAACCGGTTCTCCCAGTGGGTCGGCTTCGGCAACCAGGGCGTCCTCGCCGACAACGACCCCATCGAGCAGGAGAAGGCGATGAAGTTCAACGCCCTGCTCACCAACGCGGTGATCTTCCACAACGCCCTGGACATCGCGGAGATCGTCCGTCAGCTCCTGGAGGAGGGATGGGACATCGACCCGGAGGACCTGGCCCGCATCTCGCCGTACCTGACCGAACACATCAAACGCTTCGGCGAGTACTCCACCCACGGACTCGGCATCCAGCCCGAGGCGTACGACCCGAAACTCGACGTCGACTTCACCCAGCTCCGCGACCAGGACCTGACCGCCGCCAGCCTCGGCCAGGCAGCCTGAACCGGGACCCGTCCTTGGTGGCGTGGGGGGAGCGGGGGCGGGCGCAGGCGACCCCTTACCCGCCCCGGCGGAGGACGCTGACGACACGTTCCCGGCCCAGGATCGGGGCGTCCTCGCATCCTTCGGGAGTGACGAGGTAGGGGCCGACCCACTTACGGGAGTAGCCCGTCGGGTCGTCGTGGTCGGGGTACGTGCGGCGGTGCGGCCGTACGAACCACTGGTGGCGGTAGATGCGGCCGGCGGTGTCGCGGGCGCCGCGGTCGTCGTCGGAGGCGGGCCGGATGGACTGGCGGAGCGTGATGTAGCGGACCGGGGCATCGGGGTGCTCGGCACCAGCCCGGCGCAGGCGTTTGCGGGCAGCGGCGTCGGGCCGTACCTGGTCGGCCTGCCACAAGGCACGGCGGGCGTCGGCGGGTTGGCGGATCAGCAGCAGGGTGCCCAGCAGGGTCCGGATGATCCGGAGCTGGTCCTCGTTGATGTCGTTGACCCGGTCGGCGCCCACGCCGTACCGGTCCTTCGCCGGGCGGCCGTGCTTGTCAACGGCCCAGGTGTGCTTCACCTCGTCCCACTCGGTCTCGGTGTTCAGCGGGATCGTCGCGCCGAAGCCGATGGCCAGGTCACCGGCGAGCGAACCGCGGACCTGGCGGGCCCAGGTCGGATCGGCCCGGCCGCCGAGCTCCTCCAGGGTGCGCCGGTAGGGCCCGGCGTCGTCCAGGACCAGGACGCGCAGCGCCATTCCGGCCCGGCACCACAGCACGGCCCGCGGCCGCCCGAGGGTCTGGGTGTGTGCGCTCGGGTCGTCGGACCACAGCAGGAACCCGATCGGGTCCGGCAGGTCGTCCGCGTCGAACGCGCACACCGGCAGCTCTTCGCCGGTCGTACGCGCTAGCCACGTCATGCGGTCGTTGACGAAGAACTGTTCCGCGCCTCGTACGGCCGACTGCATCAGGAAGGGATCGGTGAAGCCGTTGACCTGGATCGCGCCCGAACCGCGCTGGCCGCGTACGACGTTGTCGTCGGCCCACTGGAGCAGGCCCTGGCGGACCTCGGGAACATCGCAGGCCCGCAGATGGGTCGTCGCCATCTCAGCCGACCGGCACCAGGGCGGCGTCGTACTCCTTGACCTCGCTCCCCGAGCCGGGAACCAGCTGCCCCGCCCAGTAGACGGGGTCAATCCGCTCGTTGTTCGGGCTGGGGCGGAAGAAGTCGAGCATGTCGTCGACGCGGGTGAACGACCAGCAGCCCAGCCCGCCGCGCAGGGTCAGCATCCCGGGCCACGTGACGATCTCGCACCAGTCCCAGGACGCCTTCGGGAACCGGAACGACAAGTGCCGGTGGACGCCGACGTCCTTGACCACGGTCATTGTCGCGCCGTCGGCCTCGGAGGCGAACCGCTCCTTCGCCTCGGTCATCTGCCGCTTCAGCTCGTCGTACGGATCGATCTCGTTCACCCGGAGCCCTCCCACTGTCCGGCCCGCACCGGTCGGCGGGGCTTCGTGGAGTACAACGACCGCCCCGGGCCCGGGTGCCGGGTGGCCGGACCCACCTCCGCCATCGCGGCCACCGCTTCCCTTCCTGTCGGCAAACGATGACGACAGGTGCCGTGTACGTCCAATGAACCCGGTGATTCCGGGGCCTGGCGACGGCTCAGATCCAATGAGATCCGATGGCGGTTGGCGACAGGGTTAGATGACACCCGAGGTCCGATGCGCCGACAGAAGCGAGGGACAGCGTGGCCAATCTGGTCTACAAGCGGGTGTCGACCGACCAGCAGTCGACCGACCGCCAGAACCTCGTCCTGGACGAGGCCGGGATCGAGAACCCGGTCGTCTTCGAGGAGGAGGCTGGCACCTCCAGCCGTCTCCATCCCCTTGAGCGGCCGAAGTTCGGCGACCTCCTCGCGTACGCGAGGCCGGGCGACACCGTGCACATCTCCGAGATGTTCCGCCTGGTCCGGGGCACGGGCCACATCTCGACGTGCTCGACATCCTGCACCGCGACCGCCTCGCCCTGCGCATCCACGACGGCGCGTTCTCCTCGATGGACCTCACCGCCCGCCACCCACGCACCGGCGAGCTGCTGTCCACCGTGAAACTCATGGTGCAGACCCTCGCGGCCGCCGGCGAACTCCAGCGGGATCTCCAGCGCGAGCTGACGTACGACGGGCTGCGGGCCGCCGAAGCCAAGGGCAACAAGGGCGGGCGCCGCCCCGCCATCCCGGTCGACAAGACCGACGACGTGCGAACCGCGTACCTGGAAGGCCGGTCCATCGCGGCCCTTGCCCGCGCCCACCAGGTGAGCCGCGGCGCTATCCGTACCGCCGTCGTCGACCTCCTGCCCAAGTACACGGCCGTCGACCCAGGCGCCCCGGCCCCGGAAACGCAGGTTGTCCTCGACATGCCGGGCAAGGTCGCCGACTTCCTCCGCGCCGCCGAGCTGGACAACGCCGAGCGAGCCGCGCTCGACGAGGGCCAGGCCGTACTGCGTGGCCAGGGCTACACCCTGCGCGTCACTGCCGTACCCGCGGTTCATCGCCAACTCCTCGACCGCTGCCAGGTCCTCGACGGCACCGCGGCGGTCCCGGCCCAACGCAAGGCCCGCCGCGAGTACGAGAGCCGCGTCAACGGTCTCGGGGCTCACACCGGGAGCTGAAAGAGCCCACCAAGATCAAGAACTGGCGGCTTTTGGGCGCCAGTGCGCTACCCCGCGTACGTGCCGTAGCTCCAGTACCGCTGCGCTTGCGGGAGCCTCCCGCAGTCATGGCTGACCCACCCCGCGAGCGCCGCCAGGTCCGCGGTCGCCGCGAACACCCGGGTCTTCAAGGAGGGCGGGACGCCGTCCTGGATGCGGCGGGCGACCTCGCCGAGCTGGGCCACGATCACCGAGCGGTACAGGCCGCCGCCGGTCGAGGCGTCCACCGTGGTGAAGAAGGTCTCGCTGAGCACCCACTGCCCAGGCTCGCCCGGAGCACCCACGGCCTGGCTGGTGCCGCCGATCCGGGGCCTCGCATCGGGGGCATGGCCCCCAAGGACGTCATGGCGGCCTACGAAGACCTCTTCATCGCTGGAGGGAAGCGGCAGGGGTAAGCCATGTCCTTTGGTTCCGACACGGCGCGCAACGCGTTGAGGGGCCACAGCGACTTCGGCCAAGGTAGTCAAGAACTGCTGCGCGCCGGCCATGCCGTCCGCAGCTGAGCTAGAGGTTGGCGGTCCCGGGCGTGCCCTGGACCGGCTGCCGATGGCGGTTCCCGCCGGACTCCTGGGCGCCACCCTCGGGTGCCAGGAAAAAGTACCAAGATTGGTTACGCATTCCGAGATTGCACGATCACGGACGGCAAACGCTCTTGGCGGCGAGCAAGCCGGTGCCAGAAGCCGCTCCGTCTCCACCAGGCGATCAGTTAAGGCATCCTGAACGGCCTCAGCAGCTGCCCGACAGTGGACATCTGTCCTCTCCCCTGCGGAGGTTGTGCTGCCGCGAGGGCTCACGTACGAGCTTTCCGCAGGATTCCGCGAACCCGCGTACTCTGCAGGGCGGCATCATTCGTACCATTCGACAATCGGAGTCACCATTGGCCTGAGGGGGGCTGGGTGGCTACGCTCAGTGCGCCCGCCGTCGTGGTTTCAGGGGAGACTGTCAGGTGAATACAGCCGATCTCACACCGGCCGACCCCTGCGTTGGGGAAGCAGCACGCAGTGACCAGCTGGAGATCCGTCAGCTGCTGGACCAGGTAGCCCAGTACGCCAAGCGCCTGGACAAGAGCCCCGATCAGCTTCTGAGCCTACAGCGCGTTTCCCATGCAACGGGGATCCCTCGCAGCCGGGTTCGCGAGTTGGTTCAGGGAGCCTGTCCTCTGACTCCGCCCCCGCACGGCGAAGAGCTGAAGGCGTACAACAACACCCTGTTCGTCCAGCGGTTCAAGTTCTTGCGTGAGACACGGCATGATGAAAGTGGCGAGCCCTACTCCCTGCGGGGGATCGCCCGCGGCACCGGCATCTCGGCGCAGCAGGTCGGTCACCTCCTCGTTGGCGAACGCGGCCCCAACAACGATCACGCGACTCGAATTGAGCGGTTCTTCCGCGTGCCGGAGGGGTTCTGCTCGCGCCCCGAAGGTGCGGCCCTCATCACCTTCCTTCGGCCCTTGGTCGGCGAGGAACTGCCCAATATGGTCACGCGCGGGTTGCTGCAGGAGCTGGACATCCAGGCCGTGGGCCTGCGTCGCACGGGTTCCTCCGACGGAACCTTGAACTTTGCCGAGATTCTTCCGGCCCTCGAGGAGCTTGCACGGCGTCAGCGCGAACGGAGCAAGCCTCAGGGCTGACGCCGCGGTTCCCTGATGCCCTGGTGGCATGACCCAGTTCGCTACGCCTGTCCGCATTCGCCAACCGGAGGGCGCCACGTCGCAGGCCTCCAATTGTTGACACCGTGTGTGAAGGTCGACCAGGATCGAGTGACGACAGAGCGTTCCTGAGACTGGACGGTCATCTAGAGCTCGACCGCCCCTCGGTGTCTGAGCGCGCCGCGAAGGAGGCGCGGGCCCGCGTAACCAGGCGATCAATTCGGGCCTGCTGCACGGCTTTACGAGCGCGCCGTGGGTCAGCAGGCCGAGGCTCTGAGCTGAACAGGGTTGCCCGTTCACGGCGACCACCCGGCGAAGCAAGGGGGACATGGGATGTACCGCGGGTGGTGGCGTGACCCTCCAGCACTTCCTGCCGCCTTAACACCGCCCACGGTCCTTCACTCTGCCGCATGCCCCGAGAGGACTGCCGCGAGCTCCGTTGCCCTCATGCACCTGGAAGATGACGCCGCCGCCCGGGCCCAGCATGCCTGTTCGACCACTCCGGGCGGCGCCGCGTGCCGCCCGCCCAGCCTCCGGCTCCAGCCGAGGAGGACGACGTAACCGGCCTTGACACAGGAGACCTCAAGGAGGGCACAACCATGACGTAGCTCCCCACAACGGTCTGGCCGCGTTTGCCGACGCGCCCAGACCTCGCCACAGGCAAGAGAGGTTCTGCCACCTCGTCTGTGCCGTGGCCAACATCACCGTCCGACCTACCGTCGAACGAGCCCCTGCCCTTCTTGCCGGAAGGACCGGGCAAATCACTCCCATCCGGAGCTCGAACCCCAGCCACGGGGCACCGACGTTCCACGACTCTGGAACGGATCGCACTCATCATGCAGCAGACTGCTGTTGTTTGTCACTCGCCGCTGCCTAACTCAGCGCGTCTCGAGCCTGAGGACCTCATCCACAGCCGCCCCTTCACCGCGCCATGGATGCCCGTAGGAAGTGTGCCTCCTGGCGTAACGCGTCATCTCCGGCACCAGCGCGCCCCGCGAGCAGCCGTCCACATACCGCCCTGCTGCCTGCGCTGTGGCTACACCACGGTGGGACGCTTGTGCCAGCAAGGCCCAGGCTCATGACCGCCGCTGCCGGCATGCCTCAACGCACGGAACGTGGCGGGCTTTTAACTGCCCTGCCGGCATTGTCCAGACGCATTCACGCCCTCTTGGTGGAGGGCGACATTCACGGCGCCTACGACTGCGGCAGCTCTCGTTGCGGTCAGCGCACCTCCGCACATGCATGGGCCACAACCCGGGCCATCGCGGCCGATGCTGTACGTGCTGGCTGGCGTGAGTCCGATTTCTTCCAGATCATGCTCGATGGCCCCTACAAGGGCGGGCATGACGCCCGAGGCTTACTGCACCGCCGCGGGCACGACCACGCAGTTGCCTGGCTGCACCGCGCTTGGAAGGGCGCACGGCAGCACGTGCACTCCACCGATCGCCTCGCCTCCCGCCACGACTTCCACGCCTCCCTGGCCGCGCTCCGCACCCGCATAGAACGCACTCCCTGGCAGGGAATCGCCGGGAAAACCGACCTGCGCAACCTCCTGGCACGCATCGCGATCTGCGAACAGACCGGCGGCTGGGACCACACCGTATCCGAGCGTGAGCTGGCCGAACGGATGGGGTGCAGCCGGGCCACCGCCCGCAACTCCAACCAACGACTGCTGCAGACTCGCCTGCTGCGCCAGCTCAATCATGGTTCTGCACGGCACGGAGCCCGCTGGATGCTCATGTCCCACGTGTCTCTGTCTCAACTCCAGTCCACCCCCCAGGGGCCACAGGCTGGGGGGGCCATGAATGGTCCAACCGCGAGACAGCCTCTCGGGGATGCCGATATCAACTCCCGTGTCGCCACTGCCCTGATGGGCCTGGACGCCTTTGCCCATCACGGTCTGGGAGGCAGCGGATTAGCAGTGGTAGCAGCACTGGCCGAGCATGACGGCCAGACCATTGGGCAGCTCCAGAGCACCGCCTGCGTTTCGCGTTCCACCGCCTATCGCCAGATCACCCGGTTACAGGACCTGGGGCTGGTGAGACGTGTTGGCGAATTGTGCTACCTGTCACCGACTGGGCTGGAAGGGATCGAGGCTGCCAAGGAGGACTGCCCTCGGCCTGTGGAGGGGTGGGTACACGCAGCCCACCGGCTGGGCACGCTCGGCGCCGCCCGCCGCCGCCGAGCCCGTCACCGACAGCAGCGTGATGTCTGGCGACTGGTGCTGCTGCGGCTGACCGAGCACCGCCGTCCAAGCGTGTCCATTCCGCACCCATCTCGAGCCTCTCCTGAGCATCTCTCCCCAGATGGCCAGGCTGTTGACCCAGTCACTGAAGAGATCATCAGAGACCTCTACATCGCTTCAGATGGCTGCTGGATCCTCGACCACGGTGGCGATGGTCTCCAGGAACACCGGGAGGGGAGCGCGCATGGAGTGGGGCCTGGAGCGGGCAGCCGACTTGGCCATTCGCCTCAGGCTGTTCTTCGCTAGGTACTCCGGGCGGAGGTCCACGAGCGGGGGCGGGGCGGCCTCAAAGTCTATCCGCCACAGTGACAGCGCGGTCTCGGTCTGGTCGACTGGTCACCAGCAGTTGCTTGAGGGCTGCCCGGTGTCCTGGTGCCGCCCGGCGAGTGCCCATAGTGCATACCCGTCCTCACGCGGGGCGACGCCGAGCCGGGTGCACGCGTCCTCGAAGGTCATCTCCAGGCCGTCGGGCATCCGGCCGGTGCGGATGACCAGGGCACCGGCGACCGGGAGCGTGAAGCGCCCCGGTCCGTCGCCTTCCCCGTTGCCAAGGCTGCTTGCTCCCCCCTCATTGCGATGTCAGTGGTGGTGGGCGAGGAAGACGCGGGCGCGCTCGTCGAGTTCGGCGGCGCATCGCACCCCGCGGGCCCGGTAAGGGTGCAGGACGGCGGATCACTGTCGACGATCGCCTCGCGGCCTTCGGCGAGGTTACAGATGACGTTGACGGCCTCGCCGAGCCGGACGGCGGTCTGGAGCACCGGCCGAGGCCCGCGCGCTCTCCCCCCGCAGGCGCTTCAGGGCACGGAGCTTCCTGGATGTGCACCCCGGCTGTCGTCGAGGCTCAGTCGGTGGGCTCGACGGCTCGTCGAGCACGGCCTCAGGTGGGCTGCTGGCGCACAGCGTCTTCACGTGCCTGTTCACGGGCGGCGTCCACGATCGGGGAGGATGCCAGCGCGTGTGCGATCTTCACGAGGTCCTGGCAGGGCCGGGGCGTGATGGTGGTCGACGGTTCTGCAGTCTCGGGTGCACCTGGTTGGTCTTCTGGTCGGGCTGCTACCTGCGCCGAGGCGGTGACGGCGGCCTGGGCGATGTCGGCCGCGTCGGCGATGGCCTCGGCCTCAGCATGGGGCGATCCGGCGGCGAGGGCCCGCCTCAGCGCTGCCGTGCGCAGGTCCGTATCGCGATAGCGCGAGAGCCTGAGCAGCTCATCGCCGATGGAGGTCTCTCGCTCCGTGAGCCAGACGCTGGGTGGGGCCCACCAAAGGGTGCGCTGGGCGTCGCACCTGGATGCATCCTTGGGGCGTACCTCGTGCCACAGCGGGGCGAGTGCGCGGTACTGGGTCCAGTGGCAGTGAGCCCGGCTCAGGTGAGGTCCTGCGAGCGGCAGGGTATAGCCGATGGCGCTGATTACGGAGCTGGCCGAGGCGAAGGGTGGGGCTACGGAGGTGCTCAGGTCGTCCCAGTTCTGGCCCATCCAGCGGGCGGCAACTGCGGTCAGTTTTGCCAGGTCGAATGCCAGCAGCCCTGCCGCGGCCCCCACTTGGCACAGCAGTACGGCGCGCAGCCAGCCTCCCATGTCGTGGAGCCAGCGCCAGCACAGCGTGGCCATGGCAATGGCTGCTACGGCATGGGCGAGGAGGTAAAGCACGATCATCTCGCGGATGAACGGTGTGTTGGCGTAGTAGGTGTCCAGGTCCCTGACCCGCTCGACGGGGGCGTCGCCGAGTGAGAACAGGCCGATGAGGGTGAGCGCGATGGTGCTGTAGGCGGCGATCCAGTTCCGTGCGGTTCGTCGTACCTGCCGGGGGTGACCGCCGCGCCAGTGGACGAGCAGGACCGTGCAGGAGGCGCTGAATGCTGTCATGAGGCAGTAGACCAGCGGGCCGGCGAAGTTCGGGATACCGGTGAGGTCGTTAACTGCGGCGGCGGAGGGTGGCGCGGCGCTGACGAAGCCCGAGGCCGCAAGGGCCATCACCAAGAACACGCAGCGGACCCGGACCTCGTGCCAGGCCCGGACCATGGCGGGCACCTTGACGGCCAGTGCGGTCGCCAGGGCGATGGCGGCCACGTAATAGACGGTGCTGTTCACGGGCCGCTCGCAGAGTTGTGGGTTCGTAGGCGTGGAGAGCCTGGAGACGGTGCGTTGACGTCGCGCGGATCCTCGTCCTGTCTCAGTGCTAGCGGGCGGAGTGCTGGCCCGTCGCTCACCGGCTGAATTCGCGGCATTCCGTGAGCCTGCGCCCTTGGGAAGCGCTGTTGGCCCGGCACCGCGCGGAGGGAAGGCGTGGGCCGTGAAGCGCCGCGGTGAGAGGCGAGCGTCAGTGGTGTGTCCAACGTGCGGGGCCGACCTCCTCGCTGGTTCCGGTGCAGTCCACGAGCAGGCGCTGGACGTGGAGTTCAGGTCCTTCACGTCGCGCAACGCGCGTAGAACCTCCTTAGCGGCTCTGTGCGTCTACGCATCGGAGTCGATGCTTCAGAAGTGAACTTCCCGTGGATACTGCAGCATTGATCCTGGTGGAGCCCATTCCCGGGTGTCAATCAATGCTTTACACTCGGGCGGTTCCTGGACTAATCGGGCATCCGTAAGTCGGAAGGTGTTCAATCTGAAGAATCCGCCAGCCCGTAGCCCAAAGGCCATTAGGCTTGCCGGGCCGGGCACTCGCACTGAGCGAGAATCTCCGGTGCCGCCTCTCGTACTGCAGGCTCACGGCGCGATGGCGGACAGCAGCCTTCGAGGCAGCCGCCTCGGAACCCGGCGGCAAGGGGACAAAGACCCGCCTCCGACCCTCCTTGGAGGGGGATTAGCAGGTCAGGACGGTGTGGATGAGTTGCGCGTGGAGGATCGAGGAGCAACGGATAGCAGAGCGCCTCAACTACCTTTTCCAGACAGTTTTCCCCCGCGGTGAAGGTCCTCAGAGCAATGAGAGGGTCAGCCTGGCCGTCGGCGTGTCCGTAGAGGAGATCGTGAGGCTGCGCTCGGGCGAGCCACTGCCCGTGCCTACCCCCGCCGAGCTCTTTCGTGCCAGGCTCACCCACCTCTTGACGACGCGCCTGGCGCCGCGAACCATGACGGACGCCGCTGAGGCGTGCGGGAAGAGCAGGAGATGGCTGTACAACCTGTGCGACCCAGAGAAGTCGCCTTCCGGCCCCTCCCTCGACTCCACCGTGGCCTTTGCCCAATTCTTCGGTGTCGACACCACCTTCTTCACCGACGCACCGCTTGAGGCGCTCTCCAGGCATTTCGGTGTCGAGTCGTCGGGAGCGGAGTTCTTCACCGCAGCAGACAACGATCCTGCAGTCACCAACGTGAAAGAACAGATCGAGGTCGCACTGGCCCTCCGCAGCGCATCCCGCGCGGACGGCAGAATTCCCGCAGTCCTGGGGCGCATCCTCGGAACGTTCCCCACGACACGAGGCCAGCCGGACAGCACCACCGATGTCGGATAGGGAGCGTGCAGTGAGGGGCAGAAGGCTCAGGGCGGCCTTCAGAGCAGTGGCGGCCAGCGTGCGTGAAGGACACAGCCACCGAAAGCTGCGCCAGCAATTCCGCGCTGCGACCGATCTGCCCCCGCAACCCAGCCTGGACGACGCCGTCGCAGCAGTCAGCCGCATCTGCGGAAAGAGCATCCGCATCCACTACGTGGCCATGCGACACCCCTTCACGGGCGGCCTGTTCCATGCCGACACCGAACTGATCATGCTCGTGGACAAGGTGTCCCCCCCCCGCCTTCTGCAGCTCTGCGTAATCGCCCATGAGCTCGCCCACGTGTATCTCGGCCACGACCCCGATGTACACGGCCACGACGTCAGCGAGGAAGAACTGCTGCGCAGCCTGCTGCCCTCACTCAACCCGGCTGTCGCGCGCATGATGCTCGGCCGGACATATTTCGACAGCCACGGCCCGCACCACACAGACAGTGACACACCGCCGGAACGGGAGGCCGAGATCTTGGGGCGCACCATCGTCGGACTGATCGTCACCCGCGAAACCAGCGCGGAGTCGGCCTCGCTCAACTCCGCTCTGCGGCACAGGGGGACGGGTGTCTGAAGACATAGCCAGCGGCATCTACCTTCTCGTCGCCGGTATCGGTCTCTGCACGACGGCCGCCAAAGTCTGGGCGTGGCGCCGCGAGCGGTCGTCGGCGCTGCTGCTCATCGCCGTCTCCTCAACGGTCGGCGCAGGCGCGTTCCTGCTGGCGTCGCCCGTGGTGTACCGGTCGATCGCCG
Source organism: Streptomyces sp. NPDC059003 (assembly GCF_042740445.1). Lineage (NCBI taxonomy): Bacteria > Bacillati > Actinomycetota > Actinomycetes > Kitasatosporales > Streptomycetaceae > Streptomyces > Streptomyces sp. NPDC059003. Next base: position 16,236 of record NZ_JBHYJH010000149.1, read on the forward strand.
CTCTCACAGGCAGCCAGAACCTCTCCGAACTGCTGGTGTTCTTCTGCATCCTCGGCTTCTTCGTCCTGACCCATGTCATGTCCCTGCTATGGCATCGCCATGGCGAGCGGCGCAGTGCACGAAGCATCCTCCTCAGACCGCTGGTGATCTATGCGATAGCTGCGGCGGGGATGGTGACCGGCTTTCTTGTGGCCGGTCTCGAGGACGCGCCGCACCCGCTGGACTTCAACGCCACCTATGGCCAGGACCCCGGGGCGCTGGTCATGCTGGGGTCCTTCCAAAGCGCCCTGGCCTACGCGCATCGTTGTCCACGGCAGTCCGATTTCGCCGCAGCTCCCTGTCCACGCTGAGCGACCCCCGGCTCAGTCGGGCGCTGCGGCATATCTCCATCTCCACCTGGTGGATCGCCGGGTACGTCGCCTGCGTCGGCCCTGCCACGATCACCGGTGCCCTGGGGTGGCGGGGCCTGGAGGAGCTGCACAGCCTGGGCCACGCCTCGGGCACGGTGGGCGCCTTCATCGTCAACTGGGGGTTCTCGGGTGCCGCTATCGATGCCTGGCGTGCCGACCGCAAGGATTTCGCCGCGCTGGCTCCGCTGTGGCGGCTGACCCGCTCGGCTGATCCCGCCGTCGGGCTCACCGATCCTGACCCTCTGGCCGAGCGGCTCGGTTTCCTGCATGTCCGTGAGTGGCACCTCCTGAACCGGATGACGGACATCCTCACTGCCGCCCGCAGCCTGTATCCGTACATGTCGCCTGCTCCTGCCGAGTACATCCGCACCGCGGCCGCTGAACGTGCCTGGACGCCGGAGGACCAGCAGGCGGCCGCTGCGGCGGCCACGCTGCTGGCTGCGGTGGACCAAAAGCGCCGCGGTGCGGCGCCGCTGGGCGAGGACCGCCGCTGCTGCCGGGCCTCGATCTGAGTCCGACGGCCCAGCGTGCGCACCTGGTGCGCGTGGCCACGCTCCTCGAGGCCCCCGAGGTCCGGCACGCCGCCGGGCACGCGAGTGCGGGGGCCCGGCCGGCGACTGCGGCGGATGCGGGTCGGTCAGTGCCCGACGCGGCGGGCGAGTAGCGCGCGTGCGACCCGGATTAGGAAGCCGGGCGACCTCAGGGCGGCGGGATGCTTGCGCATGTTCACGACGTCGAGGAAGCGCGCATACACGTGCGGGTCCGTCACCGACGCGGTGTTGATCATGTCTGCGAGCTTCCTGAGAGCGGGATAGCCCGGCGGATAGGGGCTGCTGACGTGCGGCTGGGCGAGGTCGGCAAGGGTGGACAGGCGCCATGCGGCTTCCACGACAACCGCGATGTGCGCGAAGTACGCGTTCGCGGGCGCCCGCAGATCGTTGCCCCGGCGCAGGTAGGCGGCCAGGCACGAGGCATGCAGAGCCGCCGAGGTCATGCCCTGCCCCTAGACGGGATTGAACGACGCCACGCTGTCGCCGACGGCAAAGAGTCCTCCCGGCAGACGCTTGACCGCGGTGAAGGTGCGCCGTTGCGAGTGGGCCATCCGGTAGGTGTGGACTTCACTGAGCATCTCGCACTGCCGGGCGATCTCCCCGAACGGGGGCGCCTGCATGTCCTGCATGCGCTTGCGAAACTCCTGCGGGTCACGTGAGGGCTTGCTGTCGCCGAAGGCAGCGATCAGCACCATCCACCGATCGCCCTCGACGGCAGCCAGCGCCCCGGTGTCCCTTTGCTCTGCCGTCGTCCTAGCAGGACCAGGCACCACATGAGCGACCCGCACCTCCGGCAGCTCCCCGGCCCTGCGGAAGAGGGCTGTCGCGTAGCCGAGGTCAATGTGCATCCGCTCCACAGGGGGTGCTGGCCAGCCGTGCTCCTTGAGCCACGCCGACAGCCGGCTGGAGCGGCCCATAGCGTCGACCACCGCGTCCGCCCTGAGCTCGTGTACCCGCGCGCTTCCCATCGCGCGGTACCGCACGGCCGACACACGCGTGCTGGTAAAGGCCAGCCCGCAGGCTTTGCCCCGCACCAGGGTCACCCCGTCATCGCCCAGAACGCGTCGGCGCACATGGGACTCAAGCAGGCCCCGGGTGACGCCGATGAGCTCGTTGCCAGGAACGCTCACCTTGCGCACCCCGGCCATGAAGGCCTGCACCTGGCTGCCCGCCCCCAGCACCGCGCCGTCGTCCACCAAGTCCTGGGACAGCCCGGGAAACCAGCGGTCCATCTGCGTGCGGCCCATGTCCAACAGCGCATGCAACTGGTCGTGCTGCGGAACGCCGCTGCGCCTCACGTCAAGTGGATCGTCCGGCTCGACGATCGTCACCCGGACGCGCGATTGCCGCAGAACACGGGCTGCCGTGAGCCCGGCGACGCTTCCCCCTAAGACCACCACATGCTGCATGTCCGCCCCTCATCCTTGTGGCTCGTGGCCTGGTCCCACCCCGGAGCCCGACTCGTGCTGCACGCTGCCCCGGCGCACGGTGCTCCCTTCGACCAGCAGAGATCTACACGAGGCGGGCTGGCCGGCGTCGTGCCGTGCCTCGTCAGTGAGCACACCAGCTCCCATTACCCAGCACGGCCTCAGCAGTGGACTGCTCCATCCCGATCAGTGCCCTGTCCAGCGGGCGGCATTCTGCGGGCAGCTGCTCGACGAACGCGCGGACGGCCGGATCCCATACCGCGTCGCACTGAGGCCTTCGCGTGGCCTCATGGGCGGCCCTCAGCAGGCACCAGCGAGGTTCTGATGCGCTCGGCGAGAGGAGTGGTACCGGGCTGGCTGGTCGGGGCGAGGAGGCAGCGGCATTGCGCGGACAGCAGCACACCGAACCTGTCGGCCCTGCGTTCGATGGGGTTCTCGGACGACGACCGCGCGGCGCACTCGAGCGCTTCCAGGACGGCCTGCTGATTGGCGACTTGCGTCAGCAAGCGTGTTGCCGCCGGTGGCCCTTGTGGGAGCAGTTTCCGGCAGCCGCCGCGGTACAGATGGAATATCTCGTGGCCGAAGATCGTGATCTGGTGGAAGGGCGAGGTCTTGGCTTCGACGACGATCAGATCGCGGTCCTGGCCGCGGAAGTACGCCCCGCTGATGGACGCGGCCGGCGGGAACGCCACGAGCTCAAAGTCGACGGTGTGCTCGCGGTCTTGGCTGAGGAGGGCGCACCACACCGGAAAGAGTTCTTCGACGCTCGGCCGTGAGGTGGGGCGGCTTTCGTCCACGCTGTCGACCAGCCGTTGACGCAGACGCCGCATTGCGGCCCGTTTCGCCAGTTCCTCCCTCACAGAACACCCCCCGTGTGAGCGGCAACCGCGTTGCCCTTCCCTGAAGCCTTGTATCCGCCAGCCGACCCAGGGCGGCACATGTATGGAGCCCGGCCGCGGTCACGACGCGTGGCGGTGCGCCTTCGGGTGAAAACGGCCAGCTTGATCATGGAGCGATCTTGGCCGGTGCGATCTCGGCAATCTGATATCACCGGCATTCCCCGCTCTCTTTCCTCTCCGCGAACGCGCAGCATCGCACACAATCATCGCTTGCGACACAGCCATAGTCGATCGCACTGTTGCGTGGGCCCTTGTCAGGGATCAGCTTTGAGCCATCGGCCCGAGAGCCCCCGGCATTACTTGGTTCACCGCGACGGTCCTGCGCGAGGGGGTCCCGTTGACGGGCAGTGACATCAGCCGGGCAATCCACTCACCGTGCCGTGGGCGGAGTACCGCACACAGGGATGGCATTTGGTTGCGCGCCGGCTGCCGCTCCTCCCGGACACCCAGGTGTTCGCGCGAGCAACGTTAAGCATATGCAGACCTGATAGGCCGCGCGAGGCTGCAGCAAAGGAGGGAACTCCGGCGGGGACGGAGTCCGATGGACCATGACGGTCATAACTGCTGCGCCGTAGGCTACTTACATCCTCACGTTCCGTCGACATGCAGTGGGTCATTCCTGCCGCGGCAACCGATCTTGCAGCCGTACGAGTTTCGGCCAACTTGCCAGACGGCGCACCTGCCGCGCCTGCCGGGCACGCCGAGGAGGAATCACTGCTGCTCTGTGCCGGGCGTCCCCTGCGCACGGTGCGCCGCGCGCGGGCTACCAGCTGGCGGACACCTGCGACCCGGGGGCCTCATGGGCGGTAGAGCGCAACGTGGGGGCCGGGATCCGAGCCTGTGTTGCGGCTTTCGGGAGTGCCCTTCCGGGCGCTGCTGAAAGCTTCCTGCAGCGCAAAGGGCGCCGATGCCGTGAGGAAATCGCGCGTGGGACAAGGTGCAGCACGGAGCAGATCATCATGGTCGGCCCTGCTCAGCTCTCCCGGCGGCAGAGGATCGATTCCCTCGCCTGTACCGGGCACGACAGTCCGCCAGCTGCGCTGGCCGCACGACGACAGGGGCGCGGGGTTCCTGAAGGCGGCGGCAGGGTGGCAGACCGGGGACGTCGGGGTCACCTGCGCTGAGCCTTCACCGAAGCCGACCGTTTCGTTCCTTTCAGTGTGTGGGGTGAGCTGCCGCCATCTGGGCCCGCGGACGCGGCCCTCAGGGACAAGGGTGGTACTACAACGGCACACCCGGCACGGCATCCCCATCCCCGCTGGCCACGGGAGTTGCTGATGCTGTGGCGCGCAGGCCACCGGACAGTCAGCGGGCCCATCTCGTGCGTCTGGCTGGCGGACCTGGCATGACCCAGTGGTCACCACGGTGCCCGCAGGGCGCCGACTCCCCCGCCCGCCGCTGATCCCGCAACCCGTGCACCAGCTGTGGCTGAAAATTGCTCTAGCTCGCCCCGCAACATGACTGGTCGAATCAGTGACCCAATGCCAAATACGTTGCAAATTAGAGGACTTCAATGACTGATCTGGCGTACGTAGATCTCTACAGAAACGTGTCCTCAGACATTGACAAGACTCTGGAATCAGCCATTGACCGACTTCCCGTCCACTCTTCAAATTCGGTAAAGGATGCCGTTTCCGAGATCTTGCAGGCTCGGCAGTTGAAGTACCCGCTCTGCGTCTTGCCCATCATGCTCCACGCAGCCGAGACGGGGGTCGGAGAGCCCGCCACGCCGCTGGCGGCTGTGCATGTTCTGTGGTGGACGTCGGCCTGCTACCTGGACGACCTGGCGGACGCGCACTCCCCTGTCAGCACCGGCACCCTCAGCGGGAACGAGGCACTGCTCGCGGCAGTTCTTGCGGGAAACTCCCTGCCTCTCCAGATCATCCAGGACCTGGATACCTCAGCACCGGTCCGCAAAGCGCTGACCACTGAATTCTTGAACGGATGGACTATCGGCGTCGAGGGCCAGCTCAGCGACTTCCGCGAGAAGCCCGGCAGTGCCGCCAGAGAATCCGTCATCAGCGCATACCGCGGGAAGTCCGGTGCACCCTACGGGATGATCACTGCCATGGCCTCAATCCTGTCCGGCGCCCCTTCGGAGCGGACAGCCATGTGGCGGGAATTCGGCTATGTTTTCGGCATACTCTGGCAAATCTTCAACGATCAGGAGGACATTCTCTCCGGCCGCCACGACGACTTGCGCAACGGCACGGTGACGTACTTGCTGGCCTGTGCGGTCGAGGACGGACTGCCGGCGGACAAGGAGCAGCTCCTGGAGCTGTGCGCCGCGGCCCAGCAATCGGAACCGGCGCGAATGCACCTGACGCAGATGCTGAGGGACCCAGCCCTTCTGCGTCGCTACCAACAGGATGTGACCGAGATCCGTGACCAGGCACACCGCCTCCTGACCGCGTTGGGAGGTGAGGAGAAGCACCTGGCCATGATGCGCGAGCTCGTCGAGGACTCCGCCCGGATCCGCCTCTATCTCTGATCAACGATCCATGACAGCCGCATGATCCGGAGTGCTGGAGAGGCACCGGCACACCGCGACGGAACGTCCGTACCGCAGGGGTGAACCGAAGGCCTGCTCTCGGAGAGCGGCGCAGAGTAGGTCACCCGCCACACCGACGCCAGCCTGACGGCCTATCAGATCAAACGCCGCCAGCAGCGACCCGCCGATCCGCCCCGGCTCCCGCCGCCCTCGACGGGAGCGCGTCCGCGCCGCCCGGCCCCGGGCGGATACGCCGCCGGACAATCCGCCTGGGCGGGTGAAGTAAGGCCTCGCCGCTGGCCGGGAGACGCCCCGAGGTGCCCAGGTCAGCAGGCCTCGGCGAGTTCCTCGATCCGGTCGGCGAGTTACTGATCGGGGTGGTGGAACTGAATGCCGTTGATCTCGTCGACTTTCAGTCTCTCGACGACATCGCGGAGTGCCTCGGTGTGGCTGTCCAGGCGGTGCAGGCGCCAGGACGGCGGCGGGGTCAGGTGGACGTTGGCGTCGAGCAGGTGGGCCTGGGCTGCCCAGTGGTGGGCATCACGTAGTTCGCCGCGGAGCAGGTGGAATAGGTAGAGGCAGTAGGCGGCGATGGCGTTGCCAGCGCCTGCGGCGAACTGCCACCACCACAGTGCGCCGTCCGGGCGGTGGGCGAGGTTGAGCAGGCAGCCGAAGTGCAGGGCTCCCTCGGCGTCGCTGAGTTCGTCGGCGATGCGGGCCAGGTGTTCGGCGGCGGCGTCGCTGTAGAGGAACTCGGTGGACAGGGCCCACAGTTCCGACTCGGCACGGTCGATGGCGGTGAGGAGCTGGCCATCGGTCGCGGGGCGGATGCCAAAGATCAGCACGGCGGAGACGTCACGGACGACTTCCTGTTTGAGGTCGTCGAGGACGCCTTCGGTGACTGTGTCCGGGATGGCGGCCTGGCGGAGAACGTCATCGAAATTGTGCGGCACGCTCTTACTCCTTTCCCTCGTCGTCACTCAGGTCCAGGTCGAGGCCGAGTTCGATGGCGATCCGCTTGCGGGCTTGGCGGCGGTGGGTCCGGACGGTGCACGCGGACTGGAGTTGGCGTAGACCGTGACGCAGGGCACGTTCGAGCTGGTCGAGGTCGGC
>NZ_JBHYJH010000150.1:0-22922 GCF_042740445.1 Streptomyces sp. NPDC059003
AGGCCGCAGGCCGGATAGAAGGGGGTTCTAGGGGGCGGAGCCCCCTAGTTCGGGAAGGGGCGGGGTGGGGGAGAAAACGCCTACGGCCGCAGCGTGTTCTTCCGGTCGAGCCCAGGGCGGTCCAGCTTCGCGTCGTACGGAGCCAGGGGCTTGCCCTGCGCAGCAGGGACGCCGGCCCACGTCAGGATGCGTTCCGTTGCCGCCGTCTTGTCCGGGGCCGTGAGACCGGCCACGTTCGCGCCGTGGTTGGCGCCCGGCGCCGTGAAGACGTGCGAGTCGTGCTTCGCCCCGCGCGCGGGGCGGAACGGCTCCGCGCCCCACGGGTCGTTCGCGCCGTAGACGAACATCATGCGCCGGGAGTGGTGCCGCACCCAGCGGTCGACGTCCTTCATCGCGTTCTTCTGGAAGCGCATCGGGATCTCACGGGGCACGAAGTTCCGCGGCGGCTGGTAGCCGTAGCGGCTGAGGTCGCCGAGCCAGGGCTGCTTGATGTCGGGGGAGCCGAGCTGCGTGCCCGCCTGGTAGTAGTACGGCGTGTAGGGGTCGAGGCCCTGGTCGGTGTACGACGACCAGCCGCCGACGTCCTCGATCCAGTCGAAGAGCGCCTGGTCGCTGACCGTGGCCGCGTCCGGCACCTTCGCGCAGGCGGTGGCCGACGGCTGGTACTGCCAGAAGCCCCAGTTCACGTCGAGCACGACGGCCTCGAAGGCCTTGTCGAGGGTGCCGATGGTCTTGAAGGTGTAGCGGTTGGCGGCGGCGTACTCGGCGTACTTCTTCTCGAGCGGCTCCCGGCGCACCAGCGCCTCGCGCTGGACGCCCTCCAGCTTCGTGCGGCACTCCTTGGTGCCGACGGTCTCGAAGAAGCGGTCGTAGGCCGAGTCCTCCTTGTTGTTCACGTCGTTCGGCGCGACGTACGCGACGACGCCGTCCATGTCGCGCGGGTAGAAGCGCTCGAAGTACGTGGCCGTCATGCCGCCCTTGGAGGCGCCGGTGGACAGCCACTTCTTGCCGTAGAGGGGCTTGAGCGCCCGGAAGATGCGGTGCTGGTCGCTCGCGGCCTGCCAGATGTCGAGCTTGGTCCAGTCCGCGGGGCTCGGCCGGGACGGCGTGAAGAAGCGGTACTCCATGGAGACCTGGTTGCCGTCGATGATGCGGGTCGGCTCGGAGCGGGACGGGTTGGTGTTCAGGCCGTAGCCCGAGGTGTGGAAGACGGTGGGCCGGGCGGTGTCCTTGTGCAGCACGGTGATGCGCTGCTGGAAGGTGCCCTTGGCGGGGTGCCGGTGGTCGACCGGCTGGGTGTAGTTCAGGACGAAGAAGCGGTAGCCCTCGTACGGCTTCTCCTCGATGAGGCTCATGCCCTTGATGGCGAGGAGCCGGTCCTTGATGTCGGTCCTGGTCGACTCGGCGGTGTCGGTGGCGGGCTTCGCGGCCGGGTCGGCCGTGGCCGCCGTCGCCGTGGCTCCGGTGGCGCCCGCGGTGCCTATCAGCACCACGAGCGACAGCACCCATCTGAGCGTTCTGCGCATGTGTCCTCCCCTGTCGGCGCGGCAATCCCCCGGAACCTAACGGAGCAACTCGCCGCACACCAGGGCACATTGAGGACATACGGGACTCAGGGAAATTCACTCAGAGGGGACCGGTGTCCGCTCAGCGGTCAGCACCGGTCCAGTGCCGGATCAGCGGGGGATCAGCACAGGATCCAGCCGGTGCTCACCCCGCTGCGGCCCACCGAGCCCCGCACCCACACGCAGCGGTGGCCGGAGTGCACCTTCACCGGGCCCGCGTGCCGGACGTACTGGCCCTGGTCCCGGACGGGGCGGCTGCCGCGCGCCTGCACGCTGACCGACATCTTCTTGCGCGACGTCGTGTTCTTGGCGTACGTCACGGCGCACAGGTAGCCGCGCTTCTTGTAGAGCACGACCTTGCCGGTGCTGAAGGGCAGGGTGCGGATCTTGTGGCCCGGGCACAGGGGCGCGGCGGCCTCCGCGACGCCCGTGCCGGGGCCCGCGAGCGCGAACAGCAGGGCAGCCGTGAGCGCGGCCGCGCTCGTCGTCAGGCGCCGCCGGATCCGAACACGGTTCACGAGTACCCCTCCCGTAACCCCCGCATCAATGTACTGAGGTACGGACGCCGGACCGGCGCCCGATGGTTGCGGAATCTGACATCCCACTTTTTCGCGTGACCGGACGTGACGATTCCTGGCTCGTTTCATGACGGTTTTCAGGGCAACTCCCAGCAGGAGCCCCTTGTCGAACCAGGCAGAAGGACCAGAAGAGGAAAGACAGGAAAGAACCGCAACAGGAGCTCTTCCATGAATCGCACCCTTGCCCTCGGCAAAGCCGCCCTGGCCGCCGCGCTGCTCACCGCCGTCGCCGTGGTCCCGTCCGCCGTGGCGGCCCCCGCCCCCGAAGCCGCGAAGGCGCCGCCCTCCCGCGACGGCAGCCCCGGCCCCGCCTACGAGCGCGTCGCGCACTTCTACGGCGCGTACATCGACGTCGCCAACGACCCGGGCTCCAACAAGGCCGCCGCCGAGCTCCGCAAGTTCTACCTCACGCCGAACCTGCGGACCCGCCTCGCCGACTGGGAGCGGCGGCACGACGCGGACGGCGTGCTGCGCGCCCAGAACGTGCCGACCGCCTGGCGCGTCACCGCGGGCGACAGCGGCATGGGCCACACCTGGTCGACGGTGCGCCTGACGTGGGGCACCGGCGCCGACCGCACGTACACCTACCTGGCGGTCCAGTCCGACCTGGCCACCCGGAAGATCAGCGACATCAAGGAGAAGTTCTAGCCGCAGGACCAACGGGACCAGCCGGATCAGGCCTGCACCGGCTCGCCCACGAACGTCCGCCACAGGCGCGCGTACCGCCCGTCGAGCGCGAGCAGCTCGTCGTGCGTGCCGTCCTCCGCGACCCGCCCTTCGGCCATCACGACCACCCGGTCCGCGCGGGCGGCCGTGGTCAGGCGGTGGGCGACGACCAGCGTGGTGCGCTTGCCGGCGATGCGGTCGGTGGCCTGGTTGACCTGGGCCTCGGTGGCGAGGTCCAGGGCGGCGGTGGCCTCGTCCAGGAGCAGGATGTCGGGGTCGACGAGCTCCGCGCGGGCGAGGGCGATCAGCTGCCGCTGGCCCGCGGACAGGTTGCGGCCGCGCTCGGCGACCTCGTGCAGATAGCCGCCGTCGAGCGTGGCGATCATGTCGTGGGCGCCGACCGCGCGCGCCGCCGCCTCGACCTCGGCGTCGGTGGCGTCGGGGCGGCCGTAGGCGATGGCGTCGCGGACGGTGCCCGCGAACAGGTACGCCTCCTGCGGCACGACGCCGAGCCGGTGCCGGTACGACGTCAGGTCGAGGGCGCGCAGGTCGGTGCCGTCGACGGTGACCCGGCCGCCCGTCGGGTCGTAGAACCGGGCGACGAGCTTGACGAGCGTCGACTTGCCCGCGCCGGTCTCGCCGACGAACGCGACCGTCTGGCCCGCGGGGATGCGAAGCCGGATGCCGCTGAGGGCCTCCTCGGCCGCGTCGGGGTCCGCGTCCCCCGAGCCGTACGCGAAGTCGACGTCCTCGAAAGCGATCTCGCCCCGCAGGGAGAGCACTTCCAGGGGCGCGTCCGGCGCCTTCGTCGACGTCGGTTCGCGCAGCAGCTCCTGGATGCGGCCGAGCGAGACGGTCGCCTGCTGGTAGCCGTCGAAGACCTGCGACAGCTGCTGCACGGGCGCGAAGAACAGGTCGATGTAGAGCAGGTACGCCACCAGCGCGCCGGTGGTGAGGGTGCCCGCGTCCACCCGGTGCGCGCCCACGACCAGGACCGCGACCACCGCGGCCGACGACAGGAGCTGCACGAACGGGAAGTACACGGAGATCAGCCACTGGCCGCGGATGCGGGCCGCGCGGTAGTCGGCGCTGCGGGCCGCGAACTGCTCGCTGCCCGCCCGCTCGCGCCGGAAGGCCTGCACGATCCGGAGCCCGGACACGGTCTCCTGGAGGTCGGCGTTGACCACGGAGACCCGCTCACGGGCCAGTTCGTAGGCCTTCACGCTGGACCTGCGGAAGAAGTACGTGCCGACGATCAGCGGCGGCAGCGTCGCGAAGACGACGAGCGCGAGCTGGAGGTCGATCACGAGCAGGGCGACCATGATGCCGAAGAAGGTGACGACGGAGACGAAGGCCGTGACGAGCCCGGTCTGCAGGAACGTGGACAGGGCGTCCACGTCGGTCGTCATGCGGGTCATGATGCGGCCGGTCAGCTCCCGCTCGTAGTAGTCGAGCCCGAGCCGCTGGAGCTGCGCGAAGATCTTCAGGCGCAGCGAGTACAGGACGCGTTCGCCGGTGCGGCCCGTCATGCGGGTCTCGCCGGTCTGCGCCGCCCACTGGACGGCGACGGCAGCGAGGGCGAGCCCGGACGCGGCCCACACGGCGCCCATCGCGAGCTGCGACACGCCCTCGTCGATGCCGTGCCGGATCAGGACCGGGAGCAGCAGGCCCATCCCGGCGTCGACGGCCACGAGCGCCAGGCTGAGCAGGAGCGGAAGGCGGAAGCCGCGCAGGAGCCTGCGCAGGCCGTACGACTCCTCGGGCGCGACGGCGCGGGCCTCGTCGATGCCGGGCCGGTCGGTGGCGGGCGGCAGCGCGTCGACCTGGGCGAGGAGCTCCGGCGTCGCGGGCGTGCCCGAGAGCGCGGCGTCCTTCGGCTCGCGGTCGCCGGTCCACAGGCGCGGGGTGATGCCGCGCTCGGCGTCGAACTCGGCGTCCAGCTCGTCGCGTACGGAGGTGTCCTCGTGCACGTCGTCGGCGCGGGCGGCGGTGTGGCCGGGCGAGACGCCGCCCAGCTCGTCGGGGTCGGTGAGCAGGCGCCGGTACAGCGGTGAGGTGCGCTCCAGCTCCTCGTGGGTGCCGATGGCGGCGAGGCGGCCCGCGTCGAGGACGGCGATGCGGTCGGCCAGGCCCAGGGTGGAGCGGCGGTGGGCGATGAGCAGCGTCGTGCGGCCCGCCATGACGCCGCGCAGGGCCTCGTGGATCTCGTGCTCGACGCGCGCGTCGACCGCGGAGGTCGCGTCGTCGAGGACGAGCAGGCGCGGGTCGGTGAGGATGGCGCGGGAGAGCGCGACGCGCTGGCGCTGGCCGCCGGAGAGGGTCAGGCCGTGCTCGCCGACCTTGGTGTCGTAGCCGGCGGGCAGCTCGCTGATGAATCGATCCGCCTGGGCGGCGCGCGCGGCCCGCTCGATCTCCTCGTCGGTGGCGTCGGGGTGGCCGTAGGCGATGTTGGCGCGCACGGTGTCGGAGAACAGGAAGGAGTCCTCGGGGACGAGGCCGATGGCGGCGCGCAGCGACTCCTGCGTGAGCTCGCGCACGTCGTGGCCGCCGATGAGGACGGCGCCGCGCGTCACGTCGTACAGGCGCGGGAGCAGCAGCGAGACGGTGGACTTGCCGCTGCCGGACGAGCCGACGACGGCGAGGGTCTCACCGGGCCGGATCTCGAAGCTGAGGCCTTCGAGGACCGCGGGGCCGTCCTGGTACGCGAACGACACGTCGTCGAACTCGACGGTCGCCGGGGCGTCGGCGGGCAGTTCCTTGGTGCCGTCCTCGATGGCGGGCCGGGTGTCGATCAGCTCCAGGACGCGCTCGGCGCCCGCGCGGGCCTGCTGGCCGACGGTGAGGACCATGGCGAGCATCCGGACCGGGCCGACGAGCTGCGCGAGGTAGGTCGAGAACGCGACGAACGTGCCGAGCGTGATCCTCCCCTCGACGGCGAGCCAGCCGCCGAGGGCCAGCATCGCGACCTGGCCGAGCATCGGCACGGCCTGGAGGGCGGGCGTGTAGCGGGAGTTGAGGCGGATGGTGCGCAGGCGTCCGGCGTAGAGCCGCCGTCCGACCTCTCGGAGCTTCCCGGTCTCCTGCTCCTCCTGGCCGAAACCCTTCACCACGCGGACGCCGGACACGGCGCCGTCCACGACCCCGGCGACGGCGGCGGCCTGCGCCTGCGCGTACCAGGTGGCGGGGTGCAGCTTGGCGCGGCTGCGGCGGGCGATCCACAGCAGGGCGGGCGCGACGGCGAGGGCGACCAGGGTGAGCGGCAGCGACAGCCAGGCCATGATCGCCAGGGACAGCAGGAACAGCAGGACGTTGCCGATGGTCATGGGCAGCATGAAGAGCAGGCCCTGGATCAGCTGGAGGTCGCTGGTGGCGCGGCCCACGACCTGCCCGGTGGACAGCTCGTCCTGGCGCCGCCCGTCGAGCCGGGTGATCGTGTCGTACATCTCGGTGCGCAGGTCGTGCTGCACGTCGAGGGCGAGCCGGCCGCCGTAGTAGCGGCGGATGTACGTCATGACGTACACGAGGACCGCGGCGCCGATCAGGGCGGCGGCCCAGGGGCCCATGGAGCGGCTGTGGTCGCCGATCACGTCGTCGATGACGACCTTGGTGAGCAGCGGGACGACGGCCATGACGGCCATGCCGCCGAGGGACGACCCGAGCGCGAGCACGACGTCGGCGGGGTGCCGCCAGGCATAACCCCACAGCCGTTTCGCCCAGCCCTGCCGCTCCCGCTGCTCCGGCTGTTCCGGCCGCTCTGTCACTGTCCGCCTCCTGCCGCTGTCTCTGCCGAGAGCAGCAACGCACTGGGCTGCGGATTTCATCCCGCCGCAACAATCGACGGGCTCCGCGCCCGGCACGTGAACGGGGCCTGAGTACGGATACTCAGGCCCCGTGGGCCCGTGCCGACGGACGATGCGGGGATGTCTCACGAACTCTTGTCCCCGGCACGCCCGCCGCGCGGGAACGACGGCGTGCTGGCCTTCGCCGTGGCCGTCCTCGACGTTCTGATCGTGGTCTCGGCGGGCTACGGCTTCTGCATGGCCGGCCTGACGTTCGGCACGCCCACGCCGGAGGAGCTCCGGGAGGCCGACGCGGCCCGCGACGGCATCGTGGCGCTCGTGGGCTGGCTCGCGGGCGGCGGCGCCGCGGCCGCGGCGGTGTTCCGCTACTGGAAGACCGCCTTCACGCACCTGTTCCTCGTCGGGGTGCCGTTCCTCGCGGGCCTGGCGCTCCAGTCGGCGCAGGGGCGGCTCTAGGGCCCGCCCGGCGGTCCGGACGGGCCCGGGGGGTCAGCCCGCCTGCGGAACCGGGACGGCCGCTTCCTTCGGCGTGTCCGTGGGGGCGAACCGCGTGGGGGCCTGGGAGATCGGCGTCAGGTCCTTGTGGATGGCCTTGGCGACCCGCTGGATGGTGTCGACGCCGTAGTTCATGCTGCTGTTGCCGTGGGTGAGCACGGAGATCGTGTAGTCGTGCCCGCGGCCCTTGAAGGCGCCGATGCTGTGCACGCGCCAGCCGTGCGTGGACCGCGGCAGCCAGCCGTTCTTGACGGCGATGGAGGTGCCGGACGGGGCGCCGGCCGGGGTGCCCCAGCGCTGGTCGCGGACGACCTTGCCCATCAGCTTCAGGATGTACGCGCGGGCGTTGTCGCTGAGCACGTCGTTCTTGCCGGTGATCAGGGCGAGGAGCTTCTGCTCGTCGGTGACGTTGATGCGGGTGAGGCCCCAGTAGCCGCCGGAGCCGGGCACCGTCTTGGTCATCTTGGCGGCGGCGAGGAACTTCTTGACCTTGCTCGCGCCGAGCTGGCGCCACAGGGTGCTGGTGGCGTTGTTGTCCGACCTCGTGATCATGGCGGTGGCGAGGTTCGCCTCGCGGTCCGTCAGGTGCCGGTTGTGCTTCTTGGCGTCCCACAGGAGCGTGGCGAGCACGGTCGCCTTGACGACGCTGGCCGAGTCGAACGCGGTCCCGGCACGCAGGGTGCAGGTGGTCTTGGTGGCGCGGTCGTGGAAGCCGACCGCGATGGTGCCCTTGCGGTTCTTCAGGGCGGCGGTGATGTCCTTCGTGAGCTTCTTGGCGAGCTCCGGCTGCGCCGAGGTGCAGCTGACCTTCGGCGCCGCGGCGGCGGCCGGGGTGGCGACGGCCGCCCCCGCGACCGGCACGAGGACGGCGGCGGCCACGCCTGCGCTCAGGACGCGGGCACGACGGGATATGCGGTGAGTCATGGAGGTTCCCCCCGTAGTCGGAAACGCGTGCGCCCCCGGCACACGCGTATCCCTTGACTCACCTACACGAGTGAATGGTTGTACAGAAAACCCCGCTGTGACGAAACTGATCGGTTACGGGCTCAGACAACCGCGCCCATCCACATGCGCCGCCCCAGTTCATCGAGGTCGGCCCTGCGCTGCTCGTACTCGGGGAGCGCGAGCCGCACCAGTCGCCAGAAGTCCGCACGGTGCCCGGACACCTTCACGTGAGCGAGCTCATGTGCGATGACGTAGTCGATCAAGTGCATGGGGAGTTGGAACAGGGGCCACCCCAGGCTCATCAGGCCAGGGGCGCCTGCTCCGTCCCCTGATCGGTACGATCCCCAGCGCTGCCCCAGGTCCCGGACCTCCAGCATCGGCTCGGCCACCCCCATGCGCGCGGCCCAAGGCTGGAGCCGGTTCCCCGCCCAGGACCGGCCCGTCCGGCAATACCAGTCGACCAGCACCGCACGCCCCGCGGCCGGATCCGCTGCCTGCCCCCGCCCCAACACGAGCCGACCGGACACGAGCCGCACCCGCTCGTCCGGCAGCTTCGTGTCCGGCACCACGGCGAGCCGATACGTCCGGCCGAGATAGCGGAACACTTCCCCGTCGGCCAGACGCTTGGCCGGGCTGAGCGAGCGGGTCCGCTCCCGCTCACCGAGCTTCGCCACCAGCCAGGCCCGGTGCGCCCGTACGAACTCCTTTGCTTCCCGGGTCGTGCGCCCCAGGGGAGTGTGCAAAGTGAGGCTCGCGTCAGACTCGACCGTGAGCGCGAACCGTGTCCTGCGCGCGCTGGTGCGCACCCACAGCGACAGACCGTCGACGGTCAGCAGGTCGCCGTGGGCGGGCGCGGGCGGTTTCTCGGCGAGGGCGGTCACACGCCCTATTCTCCCCGGGCCCGGCGCAGGAACTGCTGACGGTTGTCCTCCGCATAGGCCGCGATGCGCTCGGCCATGCCGCGCAGCGGGGCCCAGTCGGCACCGCTCGGCCTGAGCCCTCCCGCGATCAGCCGCTGCTGAATGGCCTTCGCGAGCGTCGTGATGTCCTGGTGCTGACCCTGGTATGACGCCTTGGCCATGGTCTGTGCCGCTATGTCGCACACGGCGCCAGCCAGTGGACGAGCCGCGCCCTCGGCCTGCCGGATCCCCGGATTCTCCTCCAGAAGCTGCTGCACCAGCCGGTAGACCCGCTGCTCGAGAGGCGTCAGCCCCGCAAGCTCCGGGTCGGTCTCCTGTTCCCGCCTGGCCTCCTCGATCAGCTCCCCGAACTGCTCGACCTGCTCCTCGAAGCGGCCGGGAATGGTCCGCAGGATCTCCTCAAGGCGCTCCGAGAGGCGGGTGTACTTCTCCGGGTCCTCCCGCTTGACCCGCTCCTCCAGGTGGAAGCGGAGGGCGTGCCCCATCTCGGCCGCCGCCTCGCTGGCGGGCAGGGTCCGCATGGCATCGTCGAAAGTGGGCGCAGTGAGCGAGACGGGCGGGATCGCCTGCTCGATCTCCGGCCCTTCCAGGTGGTCGGCGATCATCGCGCGGACCTTGCGGCCGTAGCGGCGCAGGGTGAACGTCCCGCCCTCGCCGTCCCGGTAGTGGCGACGGACACGCTTCTGGAGCAGGCTCCAGCGCCGGGCGTCAGCCACGTGGTCGAGGGCGGCCTCGTGCGGCAGTACGCGTTCCATGACGGCGAGGAACCTGTGCAGGGCCTCGTCGTACGCGAACCGCGTGGCCTCGTCCTGGAAGCGGAGGCGCACGGCTGCCCGAAGCCGGGCGGGGTCGGACAGGTCCGCGTCCGTGACTCCGTTCAGCGTCAGGAACTCGCGTACGAACTCGGCGGCCGGTGCCAGGCCCTCGATCTCCTCGGACAGGCTGCGCATGGTGTCGCTGATGTCAGCCTTGCGGTAGCCGGCGAGCGCGTCGTTGAGGTGGCCGAAGACACCGTAGTAGTCCACGACGTAGCCGACCTTCTTGCCCGGGTGCGGCCGGTTGACGCGGGCCACGGCCTGGAGCAGCTCGGCGTCCCGGATCGGCCGGTCCAGGTAGAGCACCTGTTCACGCGGGGCGTCGAAGCCGGTGAGCAGCATGGACTTCACGATCAGGAAGGCGATGGGGCTGTCGGGGTGTACGGGATCGGGTACGGCCCGCCGACGCGCCTGGGCCTGCGGCTCATCGGCCGCCGTGTCGGACCACGGGTTGTTCGCCTCTGTACTGCCCTCAGCTCCTGCCGAGGGCTCGGGCGGCGGATTGAAGGGCGTGGTGGCCACCCACTCGGGATCCGGCGGCAGCATCGGGAAGCCCTGCTGGAAGCGTTCGATGTACGCCTCTTGCCGGTTGCCGTCGGTCCACTCCGCCCACTGTCCGCGCTTCTTGCCCGTACTCGGTGAGATGACTGGCACGAAGTCGACGCGGCGCAGCAACGCCCGGAACTGGTACGCCTGGTGGAGGTAGCGCAGCCGCGCGGACAGCTTCTCCAAGGGGATGCCGACCACCGACTCCGGGTCGAAGTCGGCCAGCTCTGCCAGGAGCCGGTCGCGGGCGGCACGCAGTGCGCGGTGGTACTCCACGGCCGCCTTCCGGCTGACGGCGGCGACCTGGGCCTTGAGGCTGTTGGGCAGCACCGTGGTCACCCAGTGCTCCAGCATGTCCTCGGCCTTCGCCGCGATCATCGGCACGGACTCGGCGACGTCCCGCTCGGTGGGCCAGCGCTTGAGAAGGGCGGCTCGCTCCTCGGGGGTGCGGTCCCGGATCAGGTCGTCGAAGTTGCGGTCCAGGCGTGCGCCGTCCCGGACTTCGCCCTCCCCGGTGCGCCCCTCATAGCGGATCCGGACGACGACTTCGTCGTACTCGGCGTCCTCCATCAGGTATTCGTCGAGGAAGCCTCTCGGCGAATCACCCTTGCCGAAGATCCTGCGGGTGTCCTCCTCCTGGCCGGTGATGATCGGCGTACCCGTGAACCCGATCTTCGCTGCGTTGGGGACCGCCTTGCGCAGAGCGGCGTGCAGGAGGCTGGTGTGCGAGCGGTGCGCCTCGTCGACCAGGACGAGGATGTCCGAGTCGGTGTTGCACTCGGGGAAGTCGGGCTCCGGTGGCGGAGCGTCCTTGCGCCTGCTCTTCCTGGCCCGCTCGGCGCGCTCATACTCCCCGGCGAGGTCCCGGTCGTCAGCGCCGCCCTCCGCGTCCCCGGCGAAGACCGGCCCGCCGCCCGCGCCTCCCCCATACTTCTGGATCATCCCGAAGACGACCCGCCGCCCGCCGTCCCGCAGCAGCCCTTCCATCTGCGTACGGGTCGTGGCGGTCTCGGTGTCGGACTCGCTCAGCTTCAAGGTCTTGGAGAGCTGCGTCTGCAACTGCGTGCGGTCCGTGACAACGACGACCATGAACTCGCTGAGCCGGTGGTGCAGATGAACCCGCCGCACCAGGAAGGTCATGGTCAGGCTCTTGCCTGAGCCTTGCGTGTGCCAGATGACACCGCCACGCTCGTCCTCGGTGTCGGGCCCTCGTCGGGTCTTCCCAGTGAGCAGCCTCCGTACGGCCTTCTCGGCCGCCCGGTACTGCTGATGCCGGGCCACGGCCTTGACCGTGCGCACCGCCCCAGACTCGGACTCGACGGGCAGCGGAATCACGTAGTGGCGTACGACGTTGAGGAGCGCGGCGGGGCGCAGCACGACGCCGACGAGCTTGTGCTGCTCGCTGAGCGGAACGGGCCTTCCGTCCTCGCCGTCGACGGACTGTCCGGCCCTGCGCAACTCGCTTCGCAGGACGCTCTCGTCCTCCGGCTCAATGCTGCGCCACGGGTGGAAGTGCTCAGGGTTGGATGTGATGGTGCCCAGGTGCGCGGTGTCGCCGGTCGCGGCGACGAGCAGTTGCACCGTCCGGAAGAGTTCGGGGACGCCTGCGGGACGGAACGCCTCCGCCGCGTCACCGTCCTCCTCGTCCCGGATCGGGTCGCCCGCGTAGTGCCGCAGATCGAGGACGGCCTCGCGGACGGGCTCCGCGAGATCGGGGCTCTTGCACTCGACGGCGACGAGCGGGATGCCGTTCACGAAGAGGACGACGTCGAGTATGGAGTCCTTGCCCGAGCGGTTCCTGACGCGGAGTTGGTCGACGGCGACGAAGTCGTTGGCGTCCACGCGGTCGGGGTGCCAGTCGACGTACTGCACGGTGGCGGAGGGCCCGCCGTGAGCGGCGGAGGGCGCGGGGAGGACGTACCCGTTCAGCAGCAGGTCGGTGGTAGCAAAGTTGGCGTCGGCGATGCCTTTGCCGAGGGAGACGGAGGCGAGCTCCCGCGTGGCACGCTCGATGTCGTCGGCGTCCATCCACGACTTACCGTCCGTGGCACGAGGGTTGATCCTCGGCAGCACCTCGGCGAGCCGGTCGGCGAGCAGCGGCAGGTCGGCGTCGAGCGTGCCGACGTCCGTGCCGGACAAGTGGGTCCAGCACATCGCCTTCAACTGGGCGACGAAGGGCCGCTCCACCTCGTCCCGCTCCGTCTGCACCGCCATGCCGCCTCGCCCCTCTGCTTGCCTGTCCGCTCAGGTGATCCATTCTGCGCGCTGCATGCGGCGAGCGGGAGGGTTCAGGCCAAGCGAGGGGAGGCCGCTTTCACGCCTCGAACCCGTACTCCAAGACGTACGCGGATGCGTCCAACACCATCTCGTTGACTTCAACCGCGCGCCCCTGGTCGTCGAACGCGGTGCGGCCGATGAGCATGACCGGCGTCCCGGGCGAGATGGCCAGTTGAGCGGACTCGTCGGTGTTGGGCATGCGTGAGCGAACCTCCTCACGGAACCGAACTGGCCGGTGACCGAGTTCTTCAAGCCTCGCGTAGGTACCACCCGGGCCGGTGTCCGGTTGCGTGATCGGCGTTTCAGCGACCAGTTCCGCCGACAGATAGGAGGCCGAGAGCAGTACTGGTTTGCCATCGAGCACGAACCGGCGCCGACGCACGCATACGCGGCCCTCCTCGCCGAGCTCCAAGACACCCGCGATCACAGCGGGAGCGTCCTCCTCCGCCACCTCGACGGAGTCGACCACGAGGTCACGCTCCCCAACGTCAGCGGCCCACACCGAGCGCCCCGCGCCCCACTGCGTGTGCGCGAGACGCTCGACGCCGTGGCGTCGGATCGGCCTGAAGTCCCGGACGAACACCCCGGCACCTTTACGCGCCTCGACGAGCCCTTCTGCCTGGAGGACGGCGAGTGCCTGCCGAGCCGTCATACGTGCGACGCCATAGGCAGCCATGAGGTCGTTCTCACCGGGCAACCTCTGCCCGGGCCCGTACTCGCCAGCCTCGATCCCTGCGCGCAGCTGCGCGGCGATGCGCATGTACTTGAGCTCACGTCCCACACCCCGGCCACTCATCAGAACCCTCCTCCGATCATCTCTAGACACCTTAAGCAGCGCGTGTCGCGCGACGCAGTCGGACATCGACCGCCCACAGCCGCGTCAATACATCTCTAGAGATGTGTTGACGCGCACGAAGGGCATCCGCTTCACTGGCAACGTCTCTAGAGAAATCTCCCACCCGAGGTCGCCATGGAGGTCCCCGTGTCAGCCCACACCGCGTCCGGGCAACCGGCAAGCTCTGAGGCGTTCGAGGTCAAGTGGCAGATGCCACGCAGCCCACGCAGCGCAGGCCGCGCCCGCGCCCTGCTGCGCGAGCAGCTCACCGCATGGAAGATCGACGGCGAAGTGGCCGACACCGCCGAGTTGTTGCTCTCCGAGCTGGTCACCAACTCCATCCAGCACGCGCACGTTCCGGCGGGCCGGGAGATCGGCGTAAGGATCGCCCACTACGAGGGGCTGTTGCGGATCGAGGTCGCCGACGCCAACACGAAACAGCCCGCGCCGTGCGAGGCGCGGGCTGACGACGAGGGCGGCCGGGGCCTGGCCCTCGTGATCGCCTTGTCGGAGCGGTGGGGCTGCTGCCCTCGCGCATACGGGATCGGCAAGGCGGTTTGGGTGGAACTCAGGCTGCCGCAGTCTGAGTTGTGACCCTGCCGGAGAGCAGGTCGTCAACGAGGCCTTGCTTGAGCTTGCGGAGCTTGGCCAGCTCCTTCACCTCCGCTTCCGCCTGCGCAGCGACTTCCCTAATCGCCGCGAGAACACGCTCTTGCTCCGCGATGCTTGGCAGAGGAATTCGGATCTCCCGCACGGCTCCAGCCGAGATCTTGACCATGCTCTCAGAAGTCCCCTGCGCCATTGAACGGATTCTTCGTCGAGCCCGGTTCGAGCTCAGCACTGCGGCCAGAAATGATGCGGTACAACGACTCGAAGGACGCATCCTCATCATGAGGTCCGGATAGATGCAAGGCGTCCCCACATCACGGTAGACACCTACCAATCCGACCAGTTCACGGGTGTTGGCTCGGCTCATCAGCAAATCTCCATCCGTTAGGACGGCTGAGTGCTCAGACGTAACAGATGGTGGGGCATTCTTCAGCTGGACAGGATCAAACCCCTTTGGCGTAAGACTTCCAAGTCCAAGCATCTGCACGCCGGTCCAGTCGGCGCTCTCCACAGGTGAATAGCCGTTTCGGATTGGCTCGGCCAAGGCGTCAGGCAGGAGCACACTCCATTTCATTCCGCCCAACAACCCGTCCACTACCCCAGACGCCATAGAACTCACCTTAGCGATCGACGCCTCAATACCGTGCTCCACCTCCTCCAGGCTGTCAATAGCGTCAATGATGCGTCGCTGTTCTGCTAGGTCAGCCGGGTACGCAACCAGATGCTCAGCGAACTTATCCTGCGGCAGGTGGGCAATACTCGTCTGCCCCACCGAATCTGTGAACATCTGCCAGCGGGCCGCGTAGTTCATGTAGTGCAGCATGAACCGAGGCTCGATCTGGCCACGAGATCGCAGGCGATGCAGCGACTTCTGGAAATAGCATTCCTCAAGTTCCTCCTGCCAGATCACCGTCCGTCCGACTTCGCCTCCCTCAGTAACGAGCAAATCGCCGCGAACAATTCGGAACTTCTCGCGCTCCGCCGCGCTGAAGCTCATGTAATTCAGCGCCTCAAAGTCCACCCTGTTCCACTGAACGTTCTTGTTGGTCAGGTATCGCCGTTGTTCAGGCCCCGCAGCTGCCTCTTTGCTCAGCATCTTGCCGAGCTGCATGTCAAACAGGTCACCGACCCTGCCCAATGCCCACCCAGGAGCCAGCTCACGCATACCCCAGCTCCTTCATGAAACCATCCAGCGCCGCCGAAGCCCGTTCCCGCCCCGCCCGAATCTCCGCCAACGACACCGCGTACTTGCTCTCCCACACTTCATACGACGCTGCCAACTCCCGCTGCCACCGCACCACATGCCCGTCCAGCTTGGCCGCAAGGTCATCCCGCAGCAGGTCGAGCACCACCCGGCGCTGCCCCTCCGCGTCCAGAGCGTCCCGCGCCCGGAACAGCCGGGGCGGTTCCTCGCCCAGCTTCGGCGGATCGCTCGGATACGGGAACCAGAAGTCCGCCTCAAGGCGCTTGACCACTGCGCCCGCCTTCGTGCGGCTCTTCTTCACCGCCGCGATGTCGGCCAGGAGTTTCGCCAACTCCTCAGGGGAGAGGGTGATTTCCTCATCGGCCGCGTCGTCATCGGTACCCTCGGAGTCGGACGTGGCCACAGCCCCTTCCTCGCCTTCACCGGAGGGGGTCTTCGGCAACCGCCCCTCCAATTCCTTCAGCCGCGCGTCCAGCTCCGCCTTCCGCGCGTCCGCCTCCGCCAGCTCCTCCAGGAAGTCCGGGGCAATGGCCGCGACCACCTTGTGGTCGTACGCCTGCCGCCGCTCCGCCGCCGTCCGCTTCCGCAGCTTCTTCGTGCGCGGGTCCTGTTCGGGCGCCAGCATCGTGTCGACGTTCTCGACCCAACCGTCAAGGACCCCCTTGAACCCGTTCTCCGACAGCGCCAGCAAGTCGTACTTGGCCTCGTACCACCACCCGGCGACCGCACCCCCGAGTGCGTACCGGTCGAGCAGCCCCACCTCGCCGAGCCGCGAGACGAACGACGACATCAGCTCGCCCCGCACCCCCATGAGCGCGGCCTTACGCTCCGACGAAGTCGACGAGGCCAGCGACTCCTCGGTCGCCGCCACCTTCTCCAGGTGCCGGGCCTCCGCCGCCCACCACTCACCGAAGGCAGCCCGCAGAGCCTCTTCCCGGGGTCGGGCAAGCCCCGCCATATCCGGACGCGCGCCCTCCGGCCGGAAATCCACATACCCCGGATCCACCGGCTCCCGCTCCACGAAGAGATCCGAGAGTCCGATCCCGTACGCGTCAAGCAGCGACTTCTTCGCCTCTACCTCCGCGCGCGGCACGCCACCCACCAGGTGCGCCCGCACATCCTGCGGCTCTGGTGGCGGCGTGTTGTCCACGTAGCGGCGGATGTTGAGGTTGTCGTCGTTGTCGGCCAGCTCGGCCCGGCTCACCACGCGGGAGAAGCCCGGCACCTCCGTGTACTCACGGAACGTCGAAACGATCTTCTCCGCGTGCTCGGGCAGCAGGATGTTCTGCGCCCGCTCCGCGTGGAACTCCCGGTCCGCGTTGATGAACAGGACCTTCTCGGCCCGGTCCGCGTCCTTACACCCCGGGGGGCGAAGGACCAGGATGCAGGCCGGGATGCCGGTCCCGTAGAAGAGGTTCGGGGCGAGGCCAATCACGGCCTCGATCGCGTCCTCGTCCAGCAACCGCGTGCGGATGGCCTGCTCGCCACCCCCACGGAACAGCACCCCGTGCGGCATGACCGTGATGACCATGCCACCGCGGCCTTCCTTCTTCGTCTCCCACAGCATGTGCTGGAGGAACATCAGGTCGGCCTTGCCGCGCTCGCTCGTCTCCCCGTACTTCGTGCGCTCGGTCCTGTGTGCCAGGCCCTCGGCCACGTAGTCCATGGAGAACGGCGGATTGCTGAGTACGCCGTCGAAGCGGTCCTCGTCCGACTTCGGGACATGGGTCGGCTCCGCGAGGGTGTCACCCGTGGTCAGGTCGAAGCGGCGTACGCCGTGCAGGACCATGTTCATCGTCGACATGATCCAGGAGCCGCTGTTGGCGTCCTGGCCGGCGAAGAACATGTCCGAGGTGTCGCCGCCGTGCTCCTCCACATACTCCTTGGCGTGGATGAGCATGCCGCCCGAGCCGACGCACGGGTCGTAGATCCGCATGCCCTGTTGTGGGGCAAGCAGCTCGACCATCATGCGGACGACAGCGCGCGGGGTGTAGAACTCCCCGCCCTTGCGGCCCGCCGAGTCCGCGAACTCCTTGATCAGGTACTCGTAGGCGGCGCCGATGAGGTCCGGGAACTCGAAGTCGTCCGTGCGCAGCCGGATGCGCCCGAAGTGGGCGATGAGCAGCTTGAGCCGCTGGTCGGCGAGCTTCGCCGCGCCCGCTGCCGCGCCGGAACCGCCGATGCGGTTGAAGTCGAGGTGGTCGAAGAGGCCCTTGAGCTTGGCGTTCTGGCTCTCAAGGGCCTGGAGCGCCGGGCGCAGCCGTTCCTCGGTGATGTTGTGGGTGGCCGAGGAGACCAGCTTCCAGCGGGCCGCCTTCGGTACGAACAGCACGTCCCGGTCGCTGTACGCGGACTCGTCCTCCAGGTACCCCTCAAGGAGCTCACCGGCAAGCCCGAGTTCCTCGACCGCCTGCCGCTTGATCTCGTCACGGGCGGCCTCGAACTCATCGTTGGCCCGCTTCAGGAAGAGCAGCCCGAAGATGTAGTCCTTGTACTCAGAGGCATCCATCGTACCGCGGAGAATGTCCGCGGCGGCGAACAGATGCCGCTCCAGCTGGGCTAGCGTGAGCTTGGCCACGTACGACTCCCTAAGACCTCAAGACGACGGCCAAACTCTATGGCGGTCGTGGTCCGTACCGAAATCCGTACGCGCCTGGTTCCTGGCGCTCGCTCAGTACGCCTTGAGCCCGAGCCCTTCCTCCACGAACACGTGCACGTCCGTGTAGGGGTCGCGGTGCAGAAGGGACACATGGTCGCCGTGCTGGGCGTTCATACGCTTGGCGTTGTCCCTGGCCGTCTTGAAGCGGCCGGTGATCTGGTGTGGAAGCACCAGCTTGATGTTGTCCGAATCAGGAGTGGTGTTTGCAAACGGCAGGCGTCTTGTTGCCTCGCCGCAGACCCCGTTAAAAGTACCCGTCGCGGACTTGTGGTGGAGGAGGCGCCAGATCTCGAAGCACGGGTGGGAGAAGGCGACCCGGACATTGCCTTCCCTGGCCTGCTTCAGGGCGGTCTCGATGTGTTCGTGCGCGTCACGGTCGAACAGGCACCAGACCTGCGGCAGAAACTCCTTCTTGAGCTTGGCGCGCTTGGCGTTGCGCGATTCCTCGCGCATCAGGCGTACTGCACGCTCGACGAGGTCCAGGGGGGTGCGGACCGAGTCACGGTCTTTTCTGTTGGCGACGTGCACCTCGACCTTCAGGGACGCGTCGGCCGGTACGCCCTCGTCCTTGAGGATGTCGATGTACGAGGGTTCGGTCACCTTGCCCTCGGTGAAGACGTGGACGACCCGCTTGCGCCGCGTGCCGCCTCCCGACGGCCGCCTCAGATCATCCTTGCCCTTCGCCCGCGCCATCAGCCCTGCCCCACCTGGTCGGTCACCTCGTCAGCTAGCTCGTCGTACGCACCGAACTCACGCGCGGCAAGGAGACGCCGGGCGATCTGCCCCTCCAGAAGGGACGGGACCCCACCAAACGCGCCCGCCAAGTAGGACTGGGTGAGGTCCTCGTCCTCTCCCGGGGCCGCGTCGGTCAGGGAGTACAGCTCCGTCGCCCCCTCCTTGTCCTTCTCCGTCAGCCACACCTGTCCTGGATCCAGGAGCCGCTCGCCGCTGGGGGTGGTCAGGACCGTGGCGTCGTGGGACGTGAAGACGAGCTGTGCGCCGTTGGGGTTGGAGTGCGGATCGTGAAAGAGCCGGATGACCTCCGCGGCGAACCGCGAGTGCAGGCTCGCGTCCAGTTCGTCCACCAGCAGGACAGCCCCCTCGTCGAGGGCCAGCAGCATGGGTCCCAGGAGGGCGAACCACGACCTGGTGCCGTACGACTCCGTACGCCAGTCGAAGGGCACCTCGCCAGCGGCCGAGCGGTGCGTCAGTTTGATCCTTCGCTCTGCGGGGCCGTCCTCCGCCACTTCGGCCCCAGTGATACCGAGGTCGGCCACCCGTAGCAGCTCACGGATACGCGCCGCCCGGGGACCCGCCAGTTCCCGTGTAGTGAAGTTCTCGCGCTGCTCCCGCTCGATTTCTGGACCGATCAACCAGAGGTTCTTGCGGAACCAGTGGAAGAGCGGTGACAGCTGTGGGTGGTTGTCCGTGCCCGCCGTGGACAGGACCAGTGCGTTGGGCCGCGTGCGGCGCACAAGCTGAGCCCGGTCGCGGACGCGGCCGCCCGGCCACTTGAAGACCTCTGGCCTGGAAGCGTCCCGGTCCAGCCACTCCTGGCGGCGGCCACGCGGATAGCTGTGCAGCCATTCGGACTCAACGCGGGACTGACCCAACTCGAAGCCATACGTCCAGCGGACCGAGTCGATGACGAGATCGACCTCGAAGAAGGACGGCTCAGCCTCACTCTTCGGGCTCAGGGCGAAGACGCGGCGCTGGGGGCCATCGTAAGCGGCCCAGTGTGCGTAGGAATTCAGTACGGCGTTGCGCATGTCGCCGAGCGCGGCGAGCACGTTCGACTTTCCCGAGGCGTTGGCTCCGAAGATGCCAAGCAGTGGGAAGACGGCCGCCGCACCCCCGCCTGCCAGCTCCACGGGGATCGCCGCCCCGCTCCGCTCATCCTCTGGCGCGATGAAGGACAGCTCCTGCTCATCCCGCAGGGACCGTACGTTCGCGACGCGGAATCTCAGCAGCACACCGCCCTCCTCTCCTCGCTCAGCGTAGTCGTCGAGTACGACACCGGCCCGGTCAGGGCCGCCTGCGGCCTCCGGGACCATACCCGCCGCCAGGGGGCGCGGGCAGGCGAATGGGTGATCAGCTCTCGCCGAGGTGCGTCGGCGCGAACATCCGGAGGACCGCGGGCAGCACGACCACGCTCGGCCCCGGCTCGGCGAGCGCCTTGGCGAGGTCGTCCCGCAGCGTCTCGGGCGAGGTCCGCACCCCCGGCACGCCGAAGGACTCGGCGAGCGCGACGAAGTCGGGCCGGGACAGCTCGGTGCCGGTCGTCTCGCCGAAGGCGTCCGTCATGTACTCGCGCAGGATGCCGTAGCCGCCGTCGTCGACGATCAGCCAGGTCACGTCCAGGCCGTACTGCCGGGCCGTGGCGAGCTCGGCGATGGAGTACATGGCGCCGCCGTCGCCGGAGACGGCGAGGACGGGCCGCGTGGGGTCGGCGGCGGCCGCGCCGATGGCGGCCGGGAAGCCGTAGCCGAGGCCGCCCGCGCCCTGCGCGGAGTGCATGGTGTTCGGGCGCCGCGCGTCGAACGCGGACCACGCCCAGTACGCCAGGATCGTCATGTCCCAGAACGACGGGGAGCCGTCGGGCAGCGCGGCCCGCACGGACGCGAGGACGTCCTGCTCCAGGGTGAGGCCCTGCCCGTCGATGCGCTCGCGCACCTTTTCGAGCACCGCCGCGACCCGCTCGGGGGCCGCCGGGTCGGTCCGCTCGCCCACCGTCTCCAGGAGTGCCGACAGGGCAAGCCGGGCATCCGCGTGGATGCCGAGAGCCGGGTGGTTGGACTCCAGCTTGCCGAGGTCGGCCTCGATCTGGACGACCCGGCCGCGGGGCTTGAACGTGTGGTAGTTGGAGGACAGTTCGCCGAGCCCGGAGCCGACCACGAGCAGGACGTCGGCGTCCTCCAGGAAGTCGGTGGTGTGCCGGTCCTCCAGCCACGACCGGAGCGAGAGCGGGTGCTCCCAGGGGAAGGCGCCCTTGCCGCCGAAGGTGGTGACGACCGGCGCGGCCAGCTTCTCGGCGAGCGCGCGGAGCTTGCCGGACGCGTCGGCG
Source organism: Streptomyces sp. NPDC059003 (assembly GCF_042740445.1). Classification (NCBI taxonomy): domain Bacteria; kingdom Bacillati; phylum Actinomycetota; class Actinomycetes; order Kitasatosporales; family Streptomycetaceae; genus Streptomyces; species Streptomyces sp. NPDC059003. The sequence continues at coordinate 20,979 of NZ_JBHYJH010000150.1, forward strand.
CGTACGACACCGCCGCCCGCGATGATCGCGGGCCGCTCGGCCCTCGTGAGCAGGTCGGCGGCGACGGCGGTCAGCTCGGGCCGCGGCACGAGGTCGTGCGGCGTCGCGTCCACGGCCGTGACGACCGGCAGCGACGTGGCGGCGAGCAGCACGTCCTGCGGGATCTCCACCCACACCGGGCCGTGCGGCGCGGTGAGGGCGGACTCCCAGGCGTCGGCGATCGCCGACGGGATCTGGGACTGCGTCCGCACGGTGTGGACGGACTTGACCACGTCCCGGAACGAGGCCTGCTGGTCGCGCAGTTCGTGCAGATAGCCGTGGCGCCCGCCGCCGAGCCCGGCGACGGGTATCTGGCTGCCGATGGCGAGCACGGGCGCGCTGGCGGCGGCGGCCTCCTGCAGCGCGGCGAGCGAGGTGAGCGCGCCGGGCCCGGTGGAAAGGAGCAGCGGCGCCACCTCCCCCGTGACCCGGCCGTACGCGTCCGCCGCGAACCCGGCGTTGTTCTCCACGCGCAGGCCGATGTACCGCAGGCCGGAGCGGCGCAGCGCGTCGAACATGCCGAGGGCGTGCTGCCCCGGGAGCCCGAACACGGTGGACGCGCCGAGCCCGGCGAGGGTCTCGACGACGAGGTCGCCGCCGTTGCGCCCGGCGGGCGGGTTCAGCGCGGCCTCGGTCTGGGCGGCCGTGGGCCTCAGTTCCAGGTCGTGGTCATGGGTCACTTCGCGCGGGCCTCCGCAATCTGGCGGGACATGATGGTCGTCAGTTCGTACGCGGTGTGCGACGCGGCCACGGCCGTGATCTCGGCGTGGTCGTAGGCGGGCGCGACCTCGACGACGTCGGCGGAGACCAGGTTGCAGGAGGCGAGCCCGCGCAGGATCTCCAGGAGCTCGCGCGAGGTCATGCCGCCGGCCTCCGGCGTGCCCGTGCCCGGCGCGTGGGCCGGGTCGAGGCAGTCGATGTCGATGGAGATGTACAGCGGCCGGTCCCCGATGCGCTGCCGCAGCTGGTCGGCGACCTCGTCCGCGCCGCGCCGGTAGATGTCCGCCGACGTGACGATGCCGAAGCCCATCTTCTCGTCGTCGGTGAGGTCCTTCTTGCCGTACAGCGGGCCGCGCGTACCGACGTGGGAGAGCGCCTCGGTGTCGAGGATGCCCTCCTCCACGGCCCGGCGGAACGGGGTGCCGTGGGTGTACTCGGCGCCGAAGTACGTGTCCCACGTGTCGAGGTGCGCGTCGAAGTGCAGGAGCGCGACCGGGCCGTGCTTCTTCGCCATCGAGCGGAGCAGCGGCAGGGCGATCGTGTGGTCGCCGCCGAGCGTCATCATGCGGGCGCCGGTGGCGAGCAGGTCGTCCGCGGCGGCCTCGATGGTCTCCACGGCCTCGTTGATGTTGAACGGGTTCGCCGCGATGTCGCCGGCGTCGGCGACCTGGGCGAGGGCGAACGGGGACGCGTCCTGGGCCGGGTTGTACGGGCGGAGCAGGCGGGACGCCTCCCGGATGGCGTTCCCTCCGAAGCGGGCGCCCGGGCGGTACGAGACGCCCGTGTCGAACGGGACACCGACGACGGCGACGTCCGTCGTGCCGACCTCGTCGAGGCGGGGGAGGCGGGCGAAGGTCGCGGGGCCCGCGTAGCGCGGGATGCGCGAGGAGTCCACGGGGCCGCGCGGGGTGGGGTTGTCGGTGCTGGTCATGATCGGTGTCTCCTGGTGGTGCGGTTGTGTATTCAGTGTGGGCCCTCGCGGGGCGCCCCAGTCCCGCCCCTTCCCGAACCAGGGGCCAGCCCCTGGCACCCCGAAAAGCAATCGGCCTCCGGCCTCGTCCTCAAACGCCGGACGGGCTAAAACCTTGCCGCACCGGCGAAAGTTCTAGCCCCTCCGGCGGTTTATGTGGGGGGTCGGGGGCGCCTCCCCAGGCAAGTCGGGGGGGGGGGGGGGGTTCAGTTTCA
>NZ_JBHYJH010000151.1:0-13242 GCF_042740445.1 Streptomyces sp. NPDC059003
GGGCGGAGCCCCAGTTCGGGAAGGGGCGGGATTGGGGAGCCCCCGGCAGGGCCCGCGACGTGTCCACGGTGGGGTTTCCCCCACCCCCGATCCGCCGGTCCGCCTCATGGCTCGCTCCACCCCGGAATCCGTAGGTTCGATGCATCAAGCACACACACGACTACGGAAGGGCTGGACAGGCCATGGGGCTGCGCAAGAAGAAGCACCGGGACGAGACGGCTCCCGCCCGGCAGCAGGCCCCCGGCCAGGAGTGGGCCCCCGGCCAGGAGTGGGCCGTGGAGCTGCGCGACGTCCGCCGCCAGTACGGCCGCGGCGCATCCGCCGTACACGCCCTGCGCGGCATCGACCTGGCCCTGCCCCGCGGCACCTTCACCGCCGTGATGGGCCCCTCGGGCTCCGGCAAGTCCACATTCCTGCAGTGCGCGGCCGGCCTGGACCGCCCCACCGCGGGCACGGTCCGCCTCGGCGGCACGGAGATCACCGGCATGGGCGAGAACAAGCTGACGGCCCTGCGCCGCACCCGCCTGGGCTTCGTCTTCCAGGCCTTCAACCTGCTCCCGTCGCTCACGGTCGAGCAGAACGTCCTGCTCCCGATGCGCCTCGCGGGCCACCGCCCCGACCACCGCAGGGCCGCCGAGGTCCTGGCCCGCGTCGGCCTCGGCGACAAGGGCAGGCGCCGCCCCGGCCAGCTCTCGGGCGGCCAGCAGCAGCGCGTGGCCATCGCCCGCGCCCTGGTCACCTCGCCGGACGTGGTGTTCGCCGACGAGCCGACGGGCGCCCTCGACACGACCACGGCCGCCGAGATCCTGGGCCTGCTGCGCTCCGCCGTCGACGGCATGGGCGCCACCGTCGTGATGGTCACGCACGACCCGGGCGCCGCCGCGTACGCGGACCGCACGCTGTTCCTCGCGGACGGCGCGATCGTCGACCGCCTGGAGCGGGCGTCGGCCGCGCAGATCGGCGACCGCCTGACGGCCCTGACCGCCCCGTCCTTCGCCCGAGCCGGAGCGGGAGCGGCGGCATGAGCTTCGTACCCAACGGACTGGCCCGCGCGGCCGTCCGCTTCAAGCCCGCCGCGTTCGTGGGCACGTTCGTGGCGCTCATGATGGCGTCCCTGATCGTCTCGGCGTGCGGCATCCTCCTGGAGACCGGCCTGCGCGCCTCCGTGCCGCCCGACCGGTACGCAGGCGCCCCCGTCGTGGCCGCCGCCGACCAGCAGGTCCACTTCGGCAGCGGCGACAACGCGACGACCGAGCAGGTCCCCGACCGGGCGCGCCTGGACGCCGGCCTCGTCGCGAAGGCGGCCGCGGTGCCCGGCGCGCGGACGGCCGTCGCGGACGTCACCTTCCCGGTCGGGCAGGGCGGCGCCGCCCTCACCGCGCACGGCTGGGGCTCCACCGCGTTCACCGGCGACAAGCTGACCGCGGGCCGCGCGCCCGCCGCGGGCGACGTGGTCCTCGCCGGGACGAAGGCCCGCGTCGGCGAGCGCGTCACGCTCACCACCGCGGACGGCCCGCGCGCCTTCCGCGTGTCCGGTACGACGGCGGGCACCGCGCCGACCGCGTGGTTCGCCGACGCCGACGCCGTACGCCTGTCCGGGCACCCGGGCCGCGTCGACGCCGTCGCCGTCCTGCCGAAGGACGGCGTGACCGACGGCGCGCTCAAGTCCCAGGTGGCGAAGGCGCTCGACGGCAAGGCCGAGGTGTACGCGGGCAAGGGCCGCGGCGGCGTCGAGAACCCCTCGCTCGCCGAGGCCAAGGAGATGCTCTCCGGAATCGGCGGCTCCTTCGGCGGCATCGCCGCGACGGTCGCCGTCTTCACCGCCGCGGGCACCGTCGCGCTCTCCGTCGGGCAGCGCGCCCGCGAGTTCGCGCTGCTCCGCGCCATCGGTACGACACCGCGCCAGGTCCGTCGCTCCATCGCCACCGAGGCCCTGATCGTCGCGCCGGTCGCGGGCGTCGTCGGCTGCCTGCCCGGCATCGCCCTGGCGAGCTGGTGGTTCGGCCAGCTCAAGGACAAGGGGGCGATCCCGGACGCCGTCGACCTGTCGGTGTCCTGGATCCCGCTGCTCACAGCGGCAGGAACGGCCGTCGTCACGGCCCTCCTCGCCGGGTACATGGCCGCGCGCCGCCCCTCCCGCATCAAGCCGGGCCAGGCCCTCAGCGAGGCCTCCGTGGAACGCCTGCGGCCGGGCTGGATCCGTACGCCGCTGGGCATCGGCGCGGTCGTCGGCGGCATCGTCTGCTCCCGGCTCGCCGCCACGTCGAGCGGCGAGGACGCGGCGAACGCGGCGCTCGGCGTGGTCATGCTGTTCATGCTGGCCGTGGCGCTGCTCGGCCCGCTGGTGGCGCGCCTGTGCGCCGGCCTGTTCGGCCTGCCGCTGCGCGGCGCGGGCGCCGCCGCGTCCCTCGCGGCCGCCAACTCCCGTTCGAACGCCCGCCGTCTGGCCTCCGCCATCACCCCGATCGTGCTCGCGATGGCGTTCGCGTCCACGCTCGTCTTCATGCACACCAGCGAGGAGAAGGTGGCCGCCGACCAGCAGCGGGACGGCATCACCGCCGACCACATCGTCACCTCGGACGGGGGCTTCGGCGCTGCCGCCGTGGACCGGGCCGCGCGGGCGCCCGGCGTCACCTCCGCCGTCGGCCTGACGAAGACCTCCGTGCTGATCCCGACGGGCTCGGGCGGCGACCGCTATCTCCAGTCGGCGAGCGCGCAGGGCGTCACGGGGACCGGCGCGGACCTCGCCGGGGTGCAGGACCTCAAGGTGAAGACCGGTGAACTGACCCTCCACAAGGGCCAGATCGCGCTCGACGCGGCCCTCGCCCGCTCCGCCCACGTGGAGACCGGCGACCGCGTCGACGTGCGCCTGCCCGACGGCACCAAGGCGCGGCCGACCGTCGTGGCGACGTACGGGCGCGGCCTCGGCCTGTCCCAGGTGACGCTGCCCGCCGCCGACGTGCGGCGGCACGTCACGTCGGCCTTCGCCACGGAGATCTGGACCAAGGGCGGCACGGCGTCCGCCCTGAAGCCCCTCGGAACCGTCAACGACCGCGACGGCTACACCGCCGCGCAGTCCGTCGACCGCGAGGTCAACGCCTGGGCCAACGGCGTCATGGCGGCCGTGCTCGGCGGCTTCGCTGCCGTCGCCGCCGTCAACACCCTCGTGATGACGGTCCTCGACCGGCGCGGTGAGCTCGGCACGCTGCGCCTGATCGGTTCGACGCGCCGCCAGGTGATGCGGATGATCCGCTGGGAGGCGCTGCTCGTGACCTGCGCGGGCGTGATCATCGGTACGGCCATCGCGCTCGCCACGCTCGTCCCGATGATGAAGGGGCTCACCGGCGAATCCCCGTACATCCCTCCGCTGCTGTACGCGGCGTTCGCGGGCTCGGCCGTGGTCCTGGGCCTCCTGGCGGCGACGCTCCCTGCGCGGGCGGCGCTGACGTCGGACTAGCCCGGGGCCCCGGCTATGGGTCTTCTCCCACCCGCCCGCCCGTTTCCACTCGACCACGGGGGAGCGCCCCCGGCGGGCTGTCCCCGCCGTCGGCGGCTGCGGCTACAAGATTTCTCCCACCCGCCCACCCGTTTCCACTCGACCACGGGGGAGCGCCCCCGGCGGGGCGCACCCGCCGTTGGCGGCTGCGGGCCGCATGTGGGGCGGGTGCGCTGCGGGCGAGCGTCACGCCGCGGCGGGTGCGCCAGGGACGACAGTCGCGCCGTGGCGGTGCGCCGGGGACGAGAGTTACGGGCGGGTGGGTGGGAGAGAACCGCCGCGGAGCGGCGGGAAGGGCTGCCGCCGCATCCGGACGGGCACCGTCACCGCGCGGAGGCGGACTCCCGCTCCCGGGCCACCGCCACCGCGTCCCGGCGAAAGGCCCACGCCATGGTCGGCTCCATCGCGAAGCGGAACACCCGCCGCACCGGCGGCGTACACAGCGCGGTCACCACACCCGCGGCCACGAGCGACACGAACACCTCACCCGCGGGCCGGTGCAGCCACGCGTAGTCCTCGAACCAGCCCCAGAACCGGGACCCCTTCGCCAGGAACCCGTGCAGCAGATAGCCGTACAGCGTCCCCGCACCGAGGACGGTGAACCACATCCGGCGCCGCGGCACCCACGCGAAGAAGCACGCGGTGAGCAGCACCGAACAGCCGAAGAGGGCGATCGTCATGACGACGCCGACCCACCACGGCACGCCCAGCTCCTGCGCGCTCTCCCGCCGGTAGAACCAGACGGACGTCATCCGCGGCGCCGCCCAGTACGCGAGCGCCACCGCGCAGGCGAAGACCGGCACGGACAGGATCCGCACCTCGCGCCGCCGCACGAGCTGGAAGTGCTCGGGCTTGATGAACAGACCGAGGACGAAGAACGGCATGAACTGCAGGACCCGCTGGAGGTCGAGGTCGTCGCCGATGTCGGGCGAGATCACGGCGAGCACGGCGACGCACAGGGAGAGCGGCACCGGCCAGCGCACGATCTTCCACAGCGGCGTCGTGAGCCGCCACACGAACAGGGCGATCAGGAACCAGGTGAGGTACCAGGGGTCGAGCAGGCTGATCGGCTGCGTCGGATCGTCGTCGGCCCACCGCTTGAAGAAGGTGTAGGCGACCTCGAAGAGGACGTACGGCACGGCGACACCGGTCACGAGCCGCTTGAGCCGGTCGGGCCGCATGTCGAAGCTGCGCGAGAAGTAGCCGGAGATCAGGATGAACGCCGGCATGTGGAAGGTGTAGACGGCCATGTACAGCGCTTCCGCGGTACGGCTGTGATCCGTCAGCGGCTCCCACGCGTGGGCCATCGCGACGAGCACGATCGCCAGGTACTTGGCGTTGTCGAAGAACGCGTCCCGCTGCTTGGCGGGCTCGCCGGCGTGGGCGCGGCGGTGGGTGGGGGCGTCGGCCGCGCGGCGGGCGGGGGCGGCGGTCGTGGGGGACTGGGGGGCGCGCGGGCCGGGGGGTGTGGTCGCTGTCTCCCGTACGGGGGGCAGCGGAGCCCGGTGCCGACCATGCGGTTGAACGGAGTTCGTCACAGGCCCTCCCACCAAGAGCTCGGTGAGACGATCCGGGACCGCACTGCGCCTGCGGGGGTCATGGCAGCGTGGAACATCTGGGGCACCCTAGCGTCGCGGCGGTGTTCCCGTAAAACCCTCGGCTCATTCACCGTATTCAGCCCCCGCGTGTTCGCCCGCCGCGCCCGGGCGGCCTTTCGTCGGATTCCTGCATTTGTGTCGCGAGTACCCCTGGGGCGCGATGGATAACTGTCCGGTACGTCATATCTCGTACCGCTTAAATCGTGCATAACGCCCGCAGGCGACTCTGGTGAAATGTCCGGTTGTTCGGATGGTGGTGCGTTATGGGACTCCGTGTGATGTGCCGCGGGTGACCGGGCGAATTCCCGTGGACGGCTTGTGCGGGCGCCTTTGTGCACGCGTGACCGGACGATGGCTGGCCATGGAAACGATCAAGTCGAATTCGCCGTTCGGCGGAACGCTCGAATTCCCGTACGGGTGGCGGCGGTTCGGCCGCGGCGGGCCCGCCGCCGGGGCGCGCGCGGCGGGCGGGAAGGGTGCGTCACAGGTCATCGCTTGGCCGACGATGTGTCACCGGCCGCATAGCGCGGTCGTGTTGGTGGCACGATGGTCCTGGCGGGGGTGTGCGGGATCGTACGTCTCCGGGCGGGAGAGTGACCGACCGAGGGTGTGATCAGTTGTGGCCATTCAGCTGTCAGTGGTGCTTCTGTTGGCGATCGTTCTCGTCATGATGGTGCGTCAGGGAAACATCAAGGTGTGGCCGGCCATCGTCGCGGCGACTTTCGGCTTCACCCTCGCCTCGACGGGAATGGCCGACGACATCCAAGAGCTCCTCAACTCCCTGGCGGAGACCGTCGGCGACATACAGTTCTGACCGGTCGGGCCCCGGGGGACACGGGGGCCGACGACGGGCCACGGCGACGCTTGGGGGGCTCAGGGCGGTGGCGCTGCGGGAAACCGATCCCGGGGACATCGGCGGGTACCCGATCGAGGACCGCCTCGGCTCCGGTGGCATGGGCGTCGTCTATCTCGCGCGCTCCCCGTCGGGGCGCCGCCTCGCGGTCAAGGTCGTGCACGGGCAGTACGCCGACGACGAGGAATTCCGCATTCGTTTCCGCCGCGAGGTCGAGGCCGCCCGGCAGGTCAGCGGGGCGTTCACGGCGCCCGTCGTGGACGCCGACGCGGGTGCGCCGCGGCCCTGGATGGCCACGCTCTACATCCCCGGCGAGACCCTGGGCGCGTACGTGCGCCGCGAGGGCCCGCTGCCCCTGCCCCGCCTCCGCGAGCTCGCCGCCGGGCTCACCGAGGCCCTCCGCGACATCCACCGCGTCGGTGTCGTCCACCGCGACCTGAAACCGGCCAACGTGATGCTGGCCGAGGACGGCCCCCGCGTCATCGACTTCGGCGTCTCCCGCGCCGCGGAGGCCCTGGCGGGCGACCCCCTCACCCAGACCGGCCGCGTCATGGGCACCCCGCCCTACATGTCCCCGGAACAGCTCACGTCCCCCCGCGAGGTGGGCCCCGCGTCCGACGTCTTCTCCCTGGGCGCGATCCTCACGTACGCGGCGACGGGCCGCGGCCCCTTCGACGACGCCTCCCCGTACGAGACGGCCACCCGCGTGGTCGAGGGCACCCCCGAACTCTCGGGCGTACCCCCCGAGTTACGCCCGTTCGTCGAACAGTGCCTGACCAAACACCCCAAGTCCCGCCCGACACCGGACGAACTCCTGGCGTTGCTCGGAGGTGAGCCGCTGTCACCCGCCCGGCCACAGGACTGCGAGAGCCCGCCGCCCACCGCCCCGTCACCCGCGCGCCCACGCCCCCGCAGATTCGTGATTGCCGGAGCCGCGGGCGCGTTGCTGGCGGGCGTAGCCGCAGGTCTTGTGCTGTGGCTGACGGGGGAGGGGCCCGGCAACCTGCCCGATGGGTGGCGCGCCTGGCAGGCGAGGACCCCGAGCGACCCGGAGAGGGAGGACGGGGCTTTCAGTGGCTGCGTCGCCGTCCGTGGTGGACTCGTGTGTGCGGGCGACGACGTCAAGGCGGCGAGGTTCTCACTGGCCACGGGTGAGGTCGCTTGGAGTCAGCGGGTCAACCAGGGGCCTGCGGACTGGGCGAACGCGGAGGGGCATGTCCTCGGTGCGACGGACGACCGCGTTTTCGTCTACCGCAACACCCAGTCCCAGCGAAAGGGTTCTCCTCCCGTCGAGGACTACGCGATACAGGCGCTCGAAGCCCGGACGGGCGCTGTCATCTGGACCGCCCCGACGCAACGGGGCGCAGAGGCCTCCGCCCCGGCCCCCGACGCGTACAAGGGCGGCGCGGTGCAGGTGGACGACGGCATCCTTACCGCCTTCGGACCCAAAGGGGACAAGTACACCCTGCTGGATGCCGACCGGGGCAATTCCCTCTGGGTGCGCCGACTCCCCTCGGCGGACTGCCGGATACGGGGCGACAAGGGACAGGGCTATCTCGTCTGTCCCGCACGCGACACGGACCGCGTCTATGCGACTCGTGTCATCGGCATCGATCCCTCCGGAGGGGAGCCGAGCTGGGAGGTCACAGTAGGGGGCAAGCTGACTTTCGTGGGGCAGGCCGGTGGACGCCTTGTGTTCACCACCGAAGCCGACACGGCGAAGAATCACCGGATCACCACGATCGAAGTGGGCACCTGGAAGGCGAGGCAGAGGCCTCTCGCCCGCCCCCAGCCGACCGAGGCAACGCTCACGATCGGTCGGGACACGCTCTACTTCACGTACCCCAATGGCGACATCACGGCCGTCGACCCGGTCACGGGCCGCGGGAAGTGGCTCAGGAACTCCACGGTGGAACGCCCCGGTCCACCGCTGGTCACCGGGTCGCGCATCTACCTCGCCTCACCGAGCGGCCGCATTGCGGCGCTCGACCGCAAGACAGGCAAGGAGGTATGGGCCCGCCCTGCGCGCAGCTCTAGCGCGGGCCGCACCTCCGAAGCGGACTCCGGCGCCCCCTTGACCCTCGTCGGCGACGCCCTCTACGTCCCGTACGGCATCCGCTCCGTGTACAGCATCGACGTACGGAACCCGTAGAAGGCGCACTAAAAAGCCCCCGGCCCGGGGTAGCAGGAGCGAACCTGCACACCGGGCCGGAGGCCATGGAGCGGGCGACGGGAATCGAACCCGCGTAGCTAGTTTGGAAGACTAGGGCTCTACCATTGAGCTACGCCCGCACAGCTCGCGCAGCGACCCGACCCGCAGGTCGGCGAGCGCGGCACGGCATGCATCGTAGCGGGTCGGAGCGCCCATCCGCACACCCCTTCCCCCGCGCCCCGCTCGCGCCCCTCGCGCTCCCCGGAGCTCCCCGCGGAACCAGGGCGCCGCACTGCCTGCGGGCATGTACCCTACGTGTCGCACCGACGGGGTGTGGCGCAGCTTGGTAGCGCGTCCGCTTTGGGAGCGGAAGGCCGTGGGTTCAAATCCCGCCACCCCGACCAGCAGGGTTCCTCCCGCCCTGTGACCGGTTTCCCGGCGGGAGGTCCGTCCGTACGCGCCGCGCGGTCCGTCTTTCTTTCAAGATCGCATTGTGGCTCGGCTTCCACGTGCCGTTACTATGCAAGCTGTGTGCCCGTGTGTCTCTCAACCGGGCAGAAACCCAGCAGTCAGCCCACCAAGGAGACCGAACCGTGAAGAGCGCCGTGGAGACCCTGAACCCGACCCGGGTTCGGCTCACTGTCGAGGTGCCCTTCGAGGAGCTCAAGGACAGCCTCGACGCGGCGTACAAGAAGATCAACCAGCAGGTCACGGTGAAGGGCTTCCGCAAGGGCAAGATCCCGGCCCGCGTCATCGACCAGCGGTTCGGCCGCGGTGCTGTGCTGGAGGAGGCCGTCAACGACGCCCTCCCGAAGTTCTACACGGAGGCGGTCAACGAGGCGGAGCTCAACGTCCTCGGCCAGCCCGAGGTGGACATCACCGAGCTGAAGGACAACGAGACCCTCAACTTCACCGCTGAGGTCGACGTCCGCCCGACCATCGAGATCCCGGACTACTCCGGCATCGAGGTCGAGGTCGACGCCGTCGAGGTCTCCGACGAGGACGTCGACAAGGCCGTCGAGGACCTGCGGGGCCGCTTCGCGTCCACCGCGCCGGTCGAGCGCGCCGCCGAGGACGGCGACGTCGTGACGATCGACCTGGAGGCCAAGGTCGACGGCGAGGTCCTCGAGGACGGCGTCGCCTCCGGCGTCTCCTACACCATCGGCTCCGGCGAGCTCCTCGAGGGCATCGACGACGCCGTGAAGGGCCTGGAGGCCGGTGGCGAGGCCACCTTCACCTCCGAGCTCAAGGGCGGCTCGGCGGCCGGCAAGGAGTCCGAGGTCACCGTCAAGGTCACCCAGGTCGCCAAGCGCGAGCTGCCGGAGCTCGACGACGACTTCGCCCAGCTGGCGTCCGAGTTCGACACCCTGGACGAGCTGAAGGCCGACAGCCGCAAGCGCCTGGAGACGGCCCGCCAGTTCGACCAGGCCACCCAGGCCCAGGAGCGCGTCCTGGAGAAGCTCCTCGAGCTCGTCGAGGTGCCCGTCCCCGAGAAGCTGCTCGAGGACGAGATCCGCACCCGCAAGCACAACCTGGAGCACCACCAGCTCGGCCAGATGGGCCTCGACCTCGCGAAGTACCTGGAGATCCAGGGCAAGACCGAGGAAGAGTTCGACACCGAGACCCGCGAGCAGGCGGTCAAGGGCATCAAGACCCAGTTCGTCCTCGACGAGCTGGTCAACAAGGAGAAGCTGAACGTGAACCAGGAGGAGCTCACCGAGCACCTCATGCGTCGCGCCCAGTCCTCCGGCATGAGCCCCGACCAGTTCGCCCAGGCCGTCGTCGAGGGCGGCCAGGTGCCGATGCTCGTCGGCGAGGTCGCCCGCGGCAAGGCCCTCGCGGTCGTCGTCGAGGCCGCCACGGTCAAGGACACCAACGGTGAGGTCGTCGACCTCGAGGACGAGGACGAGGCCGACTCCGCCGAGGGTGAGCAGGCCGAGGCCGCCGACTCCGCCAAGGCGGACGAGGACAAGGCCGAGAGCTGATCTCCGCGCTGTAGCGAAGGGCCCCCGGGACACTGTCCCGGGGGCCCTTCGCGCCCCAGTGCCTGCCACGCCGGGTGCGTCGGCGGGTGCCGCTGCATCGTGGCTGGGCGCGCAGTTCCCCGCGCCCCTTCGGGGCCCGACCTGCACCTGCGCTCACAGCGAACAGTTGCCCATGCGGGATTCCCCGAAGGGAGCCGCGCGTTAGGGTCCATGGATACGGGGGCAGTGGAGTCGTTGCCCTCAGAACGAAGATGCTGAGACGGCCGGTGCCGTCAGAGACGAGCAGGTGGATACGTGACGAATCTGATGCCTAACGCAGCCGGTGAGCCGTCCATCGGTGGTGGCCTCGGCGACCATGTGTACAACCGGCTGCTCGGCGAACGCATCGTCTTCCTCGGCCAGCAGGTCGACGACGACATCGCGAACAAGATCACGGCGCAGATGCTCCTCCTCGCGGCGGACCCGACGAAGGACATCTACCTCTACATCAACAGCCCGGGCGGCTCGGTGACCGCCGGCATGGCGATCTACGACACCATGCAGTACATCCCGAACGACGTGGTCACCATCGGCATGGGCATGGCCGCCTCCATGGGCCAGTTCCTGCTGACCGGCGGCACGGCCGGCAAGCGCTTCGCCCTGCCGCACACGGACATCCTGATGCACCAGGGCTCCGCGGGCATCGGCGGTACGGCCTCGGACGTCAAGATCCAGGCCGAGTACCTGCTGCGCACCAAGCAGCGCATGGCCGAGATCACCGCGCGCCACTCCGGCCAGACGGTCGAGGCGATCATCCGCGACGGTGACCGCGACCGCTGGTTCACCACCGAGGAGGCCAAGGAGTACGGCCTCATCGACGAGATCATCAGCGCCGCTTCCGGTGTTCCGGGCGGCGGCGGCACGGGCGCCTGACCAGGCCCGCCCCAGCCGATCAAGCCCACGATCATCACCAGGACGGAACACCTCAGATGAACAGCTTCCCCGTCAGCGGAAAGGCCACCGGCCTGCACACCGGCCCCCAGGTGGACAACCGTTACGTGATCCCGCGCTTCGTCGAGCGCACCTCGCAGGGCGTGCGCGAGTACGACCCGTACGCGAAGCTCTTCGAGGAGCGCGTGATCTTCCTCGGCGTCCAGATCGACGACGCCTCCGCCAACGACGTCATGGCGCAGCTCCTGTGCCTGGAGTCGATGGACCCCGACCGGGACATCTCGGTCTACATCAACAGCCCGGGCGGCTCCTTCACCGCCCTCACGGCGATCTACGACACGATGCAGTTCGTGAAGCCGGACATCCAGACGGTCTGCATGGGCCAGGCGTCCTCCGCGGCCGCCGTGCTGCTCGCCGCGGGCACCCCCGGCAAGCGCATGGCCCTGCCGAACGCCCGCGTCCTGATCCACCAGCCCTCGGGCGGTACGGGCCGTGAGCAGCTCTCCGACCTGGAGATCGCGGCCAACGAGATCCTGCGCATGCGTACGCAGCTGGAGGAGATGCTGGCCAAGCACTCCACCACGCCGATCGAGAAGATCCGCGAGGACATCGAGCGCGACAAGATCCTCACCGCCGAGGACGCGCTGGCGTACGGCCTGATCGACCAGATCATCTCCACCCGCAAGATGAACAACTCCGCGGTCGCCTGAGCGACGTCCGGACAACCGCAGCACCATCTGCCCGCTCCTTGGCGCGGTCCGTGTGGATCCGCGTAGTTTCGCGTAGAAGCGAACCGCGCCAAGGGGGGCCCGAACGGGGGGCCAGGCAAGGTACCGTCGGATACAAGGCACCAGGAGCCGCTGGACCAACGGCGTCTCCCAGGCGAAGGGGAAGCACACCGTGGCACGCATCGGTGACGGCGGCGATCTGCTCAAGTGCTCGTTCTGCGGAAAGAGCCAGAAGCAGGTCAAGAAGCTCATCGCAGGCCCCGGCGTGTACATCTGCGACGAGTGCATCGATCTCTGCAACGAGATCATCGAGGAAGAGCTCGCCGAGACGAGCGAGGTCCGCTGGGAAGAGCTGCCCAAGCCCCGCGAGATCTACGAGTTCCTCGAGGGCTATGTGGTCGGCCAGGAGCCGGCCAAGAAGGCCCTCTCCGTAGCGGTGTACAACCACTACAAGCGCGTCCAGGCCGGGGAGAACGGCGGCGCGCAGGGCCGCGAGGACGCCATCGAGCTCGCCAAGTCCAACATCCTGCTGCTCGGCCCGACCGGCTCGGGCAAGACGCTCCTCGCCCAGACGCTCGCCCGCATGCTGAACGTCCCCTTCGCCATCGCGGACGCCACCGCCCTCACCGAGGCGGGGTACGTGGGCGAGGACGTGGAGAACATCCTCCTCAAGCTCATCCAGGCCGCCGACTACGACGTCAAGAAGGCCGAGACGGGCATCATCTACATCGACGAGATCGACAAGGTCGCCCGCAAGAGCGAAAATCCCTCGATCACGCGCGACGTATCGGGCGAAGGCGTCCAGCAGGCCCTGCTCAAGATCCTGGAGGGCACGACGGCCTCGGTCCCGCCGCAGGGCGGCCGCAAGCACCCGCACCAGGAGTTCATCCAGATCGACACGACGAACGTGCTGTTCATCGTGGGCGGCGCCTTCGCGGGCCTCGAGAAGATCATCGAAGCGCGGGCGGGCGCGAAGGGCATCGGCTTCGGCGCCACCATCCGCTCCAAGCGGGAGCTGGAGGAGAAGGACCAGTTCGAGGACATCATGCCGGAGGACCTGGTGAAGTTCGGGATGATCCCGGAGTTCATCGGCCGCCTCCCGGTCATCACGTCCGTGCACAACCTGGACCGCGAGGCGCTCCTCCAGATCCTGGTGGAGCCGCGCAACGCCCTCGTCAAGCAGTACCAGCGCCTCTTCGAACTCGACGGTGTGGAGCTGGACTTCGAGCGCGAGGCGCTGGAGGCCATCGCCGACCAGGCGATCCTGCGCCAGACCGGCGCGCGCGGCCTGCGCGCCATCATGGAGGAGGTCCTCCAGTCGGTGATGTACGAGGTGCCGTCCCGCAAGGACGTCGCCCGCGTCGTCATCACGGCGGACGTCGTCCACTCGAACGTGAACCCGACGCTGGTGCCGCGCGAGGTGCGGGGTCCGGGTGCGGGGGAGCAGAAGTCGGCCTAGCGCCGATCCGCTGAACTGTCAGGGGCGCCCGGCGAGTTGAC
>NZ_JBHYJH010000151.1:13252-22451 GCF_042740445.1 Streptomyces sp. NPDC059003
GCCCGGTCCGGGGGTGGGCGGGGGGGGGGGTGGGGGGGGGTTGGGGGGGGGGCTTCGGGGCGGGGGAGGGTTTGGGGGCGGGGGCGGGGCCGGGGGGGGGGGTCGGGGGGGGGGGTTCAATAAGGCGGCTTGGCCCGGACCCGCTCACCTGCCCGGGCCGCCCGCGTTGGGCACCCCCCGGGGCGCCCCTTTCGCGTACGCGTGCTTCCGCTGCCTGCTGCTGCCGCCTACTTCTTCACGCGGACCTCGTCGCGGAGCTTCTTGGTGGTCTCGGCGGCGTCGCTCAGCGAGGGGCTCTTGCCCGCCGCGACGTCGGCGATCTCCATGGGCATCACCAGGCCGACCGTGCTGTGGTCGCCCCACAGGCACACGGGCACCCGCGCCTCCTTCGGCCCGCTCGCCCCCGTGCTTCCGTCGGCGCCCTTCTTGACCACGGCCTCCTGGCACTTGACGATCGCGTCGTCGGTGCTGAAGTCCTGCGGGCTGCCGACCATTTCGCCCTTGTCGTCGCCGTCCATGGCGGCGCCGCCGGCCGCCTTCTTCTTGGCGTCGGCGAACATCCCGTCGACCGTCTTCTCCGGGTCGTCGACCTCGCCGTACACGCCGCTGAACTGGAGCAGCTTCCCGGCCAGGGGGTTGCTCTCGTCGCCCGCCTGGTAACCGGCGCCGACCGACTGCGGGTTCTTCACGCCCTGCTTCTCGGCGTCGTCGAGGTCGTCGAGGTCACTGGACGTGGTGCCGTTGTCGCCCTTCTTGTACTCGCCGAGGACGGTGGCCGGAGTGGTCAGCTTGTGCGGCCCGTCGTCCGCGACGTCGGAGGAGCCGGAGCCGCCGCTGAACAGGAAGTACGCGCCGACCGCGATCGCGGCCACGACGGCGACCGAGCCGATGATGACTCCGGTCCTCTTGCCGCCGCCTGAGCCGGGCGGGGGCGGCGGCACCTGCCCGTAGGGGGCCTGCGGCTGCCCGTACGGGGCCTGCCCGTAAGGGGCCTGCGGCGGCTGGCCGTACGGGGCTTGGGGCTGCTGCCCGTACGGGGCCGCGGCGGGCGGCTGCTGGGGGTACGGGGCCTGCGGGGGCTGCCCGTAGGGGGCGGCCTGGGGCGGCTGCCCGTACGGGCCGGGCGGCGGGCCCTGCGGGGGCTGCTGCGGCTGCTGGCCGTACGGGCCCGGCTGGTGGTGGCTCATGGGTGGGGGTCTCCTCCGTGCTGCTGCGGTGTGCCCGGCGTGTGAGGGCCCGGCCGGAACCACCGGCCGGGCCCTTACTGGCGCTGACGCGCGGGTCGGACGCGGATCAGATCTTGACGCGGACTTCCTTGCGGAACTTGGCCGACGTCGTCGCGGCCTCGTCGAGGTCCGGGCTCTTGCCGCTCATCGCGCTCGCGACGTCCGTCGTGATCACGATGCCGATGGTGCTGTTGTCGCCCCAGATGCACGTCGCCATCGTCATCTCCTTGGGGCCCGATTCGGTGCCGCCCGACGAGCCGGTGTCCAGCTTCATCTCCTGGCACTTCATGACGGCGCCGTCCAGCTCGGAGGGGTTGTACGACTTGGGCTCGCCGACCGTCGTGGGCTTGTTGCCGCCGGTGCTCCCGCTCTCGGCGAAGCCGTCCTTGGCGTGCTTGAACATGAAGTCGACGACCTTCTCCGGGTCGTCGATGTCACCGTAGATGCCGTTGAACTGGAGGATCTTCATGGCCAGTGGGTTGTCCTTGGAGCCCGACCGGTACTGCGCGGCCACGCTCTTGGCGTTCTTCACGCCGTTCTTCTCGGCCTTCTTGACGGCCTCGGGGCTCATCTCGTCCCCCTGGGACTCCTCCTTGGCGTAGTCGCCGAGGACGCTGGCCGGGGTGGTGAGCTTGTGCGGGCCGTCGTCCTTGACCGTGCCCGAGCCGCCGCTGTCGCTGCCGCCGAGCACGAAGTAGCCGCCGACCGCGATCGCGGCGACCACGGCGACCGCGCCGATGACGATCCCGGCCTTCTTGCCGCCGCCTGAGCCGGGCGGGGGCGGGGGAACCTGGCCGTAGGGGGCCTGCGGCTGCTGCCCGTAGGGGCCCGGCTGCTGCGGCTGGCTGTAGCCGGGCTGGCCGTAGCCGGGCTGGCCGTACGGCTGCTGCTGGGGCGGGACGCCCTGCGGGGGCTGCTGGGGGTACCCGTAGCCGGGCTGCGGCTGCGGTGGCTGCTGAGGGTGGCCGTAGCCGGGCTGCGGGGCCTGCGGCGGCTGTCCGTAGGGGCCTGGCTGGGGCTGCTGGCCGCCGCCGTAGGGGCCCGGCTGCTGGGGCTGCTGGCCGCCGTACGGGCCCGGCTCGTTGTAGCTCATTACTGGGTTCCCCCTTCGTGTTGCTGCTGCTCCCACATCGTGACAGCCGACAGGTGCGGGCCCGGCGGCAGTGCCGGGCCGGGCCCGCTTCGTCACGCGGTGCCGTGAATGCGCCGCCGCCGTCAGATCTTGACGCGCACTTCCTTGCGGAACTTGGCCGCCTTCTCGGCGCCGTCCTGGAGGTCGGCGCTCTTGCCCGCCAGGACGTTGGCCATGTCCGTGGTGATCGCGACGCCGATGGTGCTCTTGTCGCCCCAGATGCAGGTCGCCATCGAGATCTCCTTCGGGCCCTGCGTGCTGGTGGTGCCGGAGCCGGAGCCCATGCCGTACTTCATCTCCTGGCACTTCATCACGGCGCCGTCCAGCCCGGACGGGGTGTACGTCTTGGGCTCGCCGACCACCGTCACGGTCCCGCTGCTGTCGCTCTCGGCGTTCTTCTTCACCTCGCCGAACATCTTGTCGACGACGGCGTCCGGGTCCTCGATCTGGCCGTAGACGCCGTTGAACTGGAAGAGCTTCTGCGACAGCGGGTTCTCGTCGCTGCCCGACTGGTACTGGGCCTGGACGTCCTCGGCGTTCTTGACCCCGTCCTTCTCGGCCTCCGCGATGTCGGTGGAGGACAGGCCGCCACCGGAGCTGGTGCCCGGCTTCTTCTTGTACTCGCCGCCGAGGACGGTCTCCGGCGTCGTCAGCTTGTGCGGCCCGTCGTCCTTCACGCCGGAGCCGGAGCCGGAGCCGGACCCCGACCCGGAGTCGGAGACGCTGGAGCCGCCGCCCTTGCCCTCGTTCTTCTTGTCGTCGTCCTTGCCGCCGATCACGAAGTACGCGCCGACCGCTATCGCCGCCACGACGGCGACCGCGCCGATGACGAGGCCGGTCTTCTTGCCGCCGCCTGAGCCGGGCGGGGGCGGCGGGACCTGGCCGTAGGGGGCCTGGGGCTGCTGCCCGTAAGGGGCCCCCGGCTGCCCGTAGGGGGCCTGCTGCTGGCCGTACGGCTGCTGCGGCGGGACGCCCTGCGGGGGCTGCTGCGGGTAGCCGTAGCCGGGCTGCGGGGCCTGCGGCGGCTGGCCGTAGGGGCCAGGCTGCTGCGGCTGGCCGCCACCGTACGGGCCCGGCTGCTGGGGCTGCTGGCCGCCGTACGGGCCCGGCTGGTTGTAGCTCATTACTGGGGTTCCCCTCGAACGCGTGTACGCGCATACATAGACCCGCGCGTTTATGTGTTCCCGACATCCTGACCGAAGGGCGGAGCCGCGTGAGTCCCCGGGCCGCAACCGTTACTCAAGATTCCAGTTTCGGGACCGGTCTGTGACACCCCTAAACTGGGCCCGTGACCGAGAACACTCAGCAGCAGCCTCCAGCGACCACCCCCGAACTCCCGACGCAGTACGCGCCGTCCGAGGTAGAAGGGGCGCTGTACGAGCGCTGGGTGGAGCGCGGTTACTTCGACGCGGACGAGAAGAGCGACAAGCCGCCGTACGCCGTCGTCATCCCGCCGCCCAACGTCACCGGCAGCCTGCACCTGGGCCACGCCTTCGAGCACACGCTCATCGACGCCCTCACCCGCCGCAAGCGCATGCAGGGCTTCGAGGTCCTGTGGCAGCCCGGCATGGACCACGCGGGCATCGCCACGCAGAACGTGGTCGAGCGCGAGCTCGGCAAGGAGGGCAAGTCGCGGCACGACCTCGGCCGGGAGGCCTTCGTCGAGCGCGTCTGGCAGTGGAAGGGCGAGTCCGGCGGCCAGATCTCCGGCCAGATGCGCCGCCTCGGCGACGGCGTCGCCTGGTCCCGCGAGCGCTTCACCATGGACGAGGGCCTGTCCAAGGCCGTCCAGACGATCTTCAAGAAGCTCTACGACGACGAGCTGATCTACCGCGCCGAGCGCATCATCAACTGGTGCCCGCGCTGTCTCACCGCGATCTCGGACATCGAGGTCGAGTACCAGGACGACGACGGTGAGCTCGTCTCGATCAAGTACGGCGAGGGCGACGAGACCCTCGTCGTCGCCACCACCCGCGCCGAGACCATGCTCGGTGACACGGCCGTCGCCGTGCACCCCGACGACGAGCGCTACCGGCACCTGGTCGGCAAGCAGATCAAGCTGCCGCTCACCGACCGCTCCATCCCGGTCGTCGCGGACAGCCACGTCGACCCCGAGTTCGGCACCGGCGCCGTCAAGGTGACGCCCGCCCACGACCCGAACGACTTCGAGATCGGCCAGCGCCACGCGCTGCCGAACATCGCGGTCATGGACGAGCACGCGGTCATCACGGTCCCCGGCCCCTTCCAGGGCCTGGACCGCCTGGAGGCCCGCTCCGCGATCGTCGGCGCCCTGCGCGCCGAGGGCCGCATCGTCGCCGAGAAGCGCCCGTACTCCCACTCGGTGGGCCACTGCTCCCGCTGCAAGACCACCATCGAGCCGCGCCTGTCCATGCAGTGGTGGGTCAAGGTCGGCCCGCTCGCCAAGGCCGCGGGTGACGCGGTCCGCGACGGCCAGGTGAAGATCCATCCGCAGGAGATGGAGAAGCGCTACTTCGACTGGGTCGACAACCTCCACGACTGGTGCATCTCGCGCCAGCTCTGGTGGGGCCACCGCATCCCCGTCTGGTACGGCCCGAACGGCGAGGTCGTCTGCGTCGGACCCGACGACGAGGCCCCCACCGGCGAGGGCTGGACGCAGGACACCGACGTCCTCGACACCTGGTTCTCCTCCGGCCTGTGGCCGTTCTCCACGCTCGGCTGGCCCGGGAAGACCGAGAGCCTCGCGAAGTTCTACCCGAACTCCGTCCTGGTCACCGGCTACGACATCCTCTTCTTCTGGGTCGCCCGGATGATGATGTTCGGCCTGTACGCGATGGACGGCACCCCGCCGTTCCACACCATCGCCCTGCACGGCATGGTCCGCGACCAGTTCGGCAAGAAGATGTCGAAGTCCTTCGGCAACGCGGTCAACCCGCTGGACTGGATGGACAAGTACGGCTCCGACGCCCTGCGCTTCACCCTCGCCCGCGGCGCCAACCCCGGCGTGGACGTGCCGATCGGCGAGGACTGGGTCCAGGGCTCCCGGAACTTCGCCAACAAGATCTGGAACGCGACCCGCTTCGCGCTGATGAACGGCGCGACGGTCGAGGGCCCGCTGCCGGACGCCGCCGAGATGTCCGCCACGGACCGCTGGATCCTCTCCCGCCTCAACACCGTGGTCGCCGAAGTCGACGCGCTCTACGAGGACTTCCAGTTCGCCAAGCTCTCCGACGCCCTCTTCCACTTCGCCTGGGACGAGGTCTTCGACTGGTACGTGGAGCTGTCCAAGACCACGTTCATGGCGGGCGGCCCCGCGGCGGAGGTCAGCAAGCGCGTCCTCGGCGAGGTCCTCGACGTCACGCTGCGCCTGCTGCACCCGGTGGTGCCGTTCGTGACGGAGACGCTGTGGACCACGCTGACCGGCGGCGAGTCCGTGGTCATCGCCGACTGGCCCAAGGACAGCGGCTTCCGTGACACGGCCGCCGAGAAGGAGATCCTCTCCGTCCAGGACCTGGTCACCGAGGTCCGCCGGTTCCGCGCCGACCAGGGCCTGCAGCCCGGCCAGAAGGTCCCGGCCCGCCTGACCCTGGACGGCACGCCGTTCGCCGCGCACGAGGCGGCCGTCCGCCAGCTCCTGCGCCTCCAGCCGGAGGGCGAGGGCTTCGCGGCCACGGCGACCCTGCCGGTCGCGGGCGCCACGGTCGCGCTCGACCTGTCGGGCACGATCGACGTGGCGGCGGAGCGGAAGCGGCTCGCCAAGGACTTGGCCGCCGCCGAGAAGGAGAAGGCCCAGGCCACCGCCAAGCTCGGCAACGAGGCGTTCCTGGCGAAGGCGCCCGACCAGGTGGTCGACAAGATCCGCGGTCGGCTCGCCAAGGCCGACGAGGACATCGCCCGCCTCCAGGCGCAGCTGGACAACCTCCCGGCGGCGTAAGGCGGTTCGCCCGCAGGCACGCGAAGGCGCCCGGAACTCCCACGAGTTCCGGGCGCCTTTCGCATACCCCCACCGTCGTTACGCCTCCGTGGCAACGGGCCCCGTCCCGACGGCCTCCGCGTTGCGCCGCGTCTTCGCCCAGCCGTTGCGGCCGCGCAGCAGGCGCAGGAAGCCGCGCGCCGACACGATGAACACGTGGTACGCGTACACCCACAGGGCCAGGCCCCACAGCAGACCGGTCAGGCGGGAGCGGTCGGGCGCGAAGTCGCGGCGGTAGAGCGGGCCCCAGGCCACGAACGGCAGCACCGAGAACGCGGACAGGACCAGGATCAACGGCCAGGCGCCGAGGAACGCGTCGCGCAGCGAGCCGCCGATGACGACGCTGCCGAGCAGCAGCACGCTCAGGACCAGCGTGGCGACGTGCGCGAGGGGCTGCATGAACGTGTACAGGGTCTCCAGGACGCCACGGCCCGAGTAGTGCCGGGACGAGACGATGCGCGGCGCGTACCGCACGCACTGCAGGTTGCCCTGCGCCCAGCGGGTGCGCTGGGTGAGGAAGCGGCGCAGGCGCGGCAGGCCCTCCTGGGAGACGTACGTGTCGGCGATGTGCGCCACCCGGTAGCCGCCGAGGATCATGTGCAGGCCCAGCTCGTAGTCCTCGAGGAGCGCGTCGCGCTGCCAGGGGCGGCGCTCGGCGGCGGCGATGTGGTCGAGGGCGGTGAGCCGGGTGAACTGGCCGTTGCCGCCGAGGCCCACCGATCCGGTGCGGCCGCGCAGGAGCTGCATGCCCGCGTTGGACACCGCGAACTCCATGTCCTGCATGCGCACCAGGAGCCGCGCCACGGCGTTGGCGAGCCGCCCGCGCTCGGGCAGCGGAAGGTGCTCGTCGTCGACGTTCCGCATCCGCACGCTGACCTGCACGCCGCCCATCTCGGGGTCGCCGAACCCGGCGGGACCGCTGACCCGCGCGAGCGCGTCGGGGGCGAGGCGGCCGTCGGCGTCCACCACGCACACCACGACCAGCGAGCGGTCGGTGCCCTCGGGCAGGTACGCGTTCAGGGCCGCGTACGCCGAGTTGAGCGCGGCGCCCTTGCCGATGCGGGCGTCGGGGCGGCGGCGCGAGACCAGGTGCACCTGGCCGTCGCGGTCGGCGATGGCGGTGACGACGGCGGCCGTCGCGTCGTCGCTGTCGTCGTCGACGACCCAGACGTGCGCGGCCGGGAAGTCCGCCCTGAGCTGGCTGACGGTCGTCCCGATGACGGTCTCCTCGTCCCGGCACGGCACGAAGAAGTGCCAGGCGAAGGGGGCGGGGTCGGCGAGGGGCGTCTCGGGGCGGCGTACGTAGGCGTGGCGGGAGCCCGCCCAGTAGAGCAGGAAGCAGGCGAGGAGGAAGAAGGGCAGGGCGTAGAGGACGAGGTGGGGGGTGGTGAGCATCGCGGCACCTGGGGGGAGGAGGACGTCAGGTCATGGGGGGGCGGGCGGGAAGCAGCCGCCGCGGAGCGGCGGCATCGTTCAGGCGGCCACGGACAGCTCCCGGTCCTCGCGGCCGGCGGCCAGCGCGCCGAGGAGCACGGCGATCCGCTGCGAGGCGAGCCCGTCCCCGAAGGGAGAGGGCCGGGAGGCCAGGTCCCGCAGACCGGCCTGGCCCGCCGCGAGGCGCCGCCGCACGGCCCGGCCGATCTCCCGCCCCGGCGCGACGAGCTCGGCGAACCCGGCGTCCATCGCCTCGGGGCGCTCGGTGGAGCGGCGTACGACGACCAGGGGCCGGCCGAGCACGGTCGTCTCCTCCTGGATGCCGCCGGAGTCGGACACGATGACGGCCGCGTGCCGGGCGAGGGCGAGGAACTCGCCGTAGCCGAGCGGGGGGAGCTCGGTGAGCGGGGCGAGCAGGTCGGAGAGCCCGGCGTCCTCGATGCGGGCGCGGGTGCGCGGGTGCACGGCGAAGAGGACGGGCAGGTCGGCGGCCAGCGACGCGAGCTCGGTGAGGATGGCGCGCAGGGCGGCGGGGTCGTCGGTGTTCTCGGGCCGGTGCGCGGTGGCGAGGACGTAGCGGTCGGCGGTGACGCCGTGCGCGGCGAGCAGCGCGGCCCGCTGGTCGTCCGCGGGCAGGTGCTCCTGGACGGCCTCGACGACGGTGTTGCCGGTGACGGTGATCCGCCCGGCCGGGACGGACTCGGCGCGCAGCAGGTCGCGGTTGTCGTCGGTGGCCGCGCACAGCACGTCGGCGAGCTGGTCGATGACGATGCGGTTGTGCTCCTCGGGCATCGCGCGGTCGTGGCTGCGCAGGCCCGCCTCGACGTGGACGAGCGGAATGGAGCGGGCGTTGGCGGCGAGCGCGCCGGCGAGCGCGGCGTTGGTGTCGCCCTGGACGACGACGGCCAGCGGCGGCTCCTCGGTGAACAGGGCGTCCAGCTGGGCGAGGGCGGCGGAGATCTGCACGGCGCGCGGCTGCCCGCCGACGCCGTCGAGCAGGGTGGGCTCGGGCAGCCCGAGCTCCGTGAGGAACTGGCCGGACAGGGCGGCGTCGTAGTGCTGGCCGGTGTGCACGAGGTGTGCGGCGGGGCCGAGGAGCCGGACCAGGTGGGCGACCTTCACCAGTTCCGGGCGGGTGCCGAGCACGAGGGCGACGGAGCGGGGCGGGAGGGTGGGGGCGGCGTGCAACGGGGCTCCTGGCGGGTGCGGGATCTCTTGGCTCGTCCAGGAGCTTGGGCGGGGTGGGTTGCGGGGGTGGCTCGTGTTCGGTTGTCCAACGGTTGCGGGGCCTGCGGCCGCGGCTGTTCAGGGCGTTAGCCCTGGCCCAACGGTCCCTGTCCCCGGGACCTTGGTCCCTGCCGGGGGCCGGGCGGGCTGTTTTCCCCACCCGCCCGCCCTTTCCTGGGGCTCCGCCCCAGACCCCGGTCCTCAAACGCCGGACGGGCTGAAAAATTC
>NZ_JBHYJH010000152.1:0-580 GCF_042740445.1 Streptomyces sp. NPDC059003
GCCCGCGCCGCCGCCCCCTCCCGAGCGGGGTATGGGGTCCAAAACCTGACGTCGTCCTAGAAGTGCACCTCCGCGCAGGCCCGCCCGCGCGATGCGAGCCCGCCGTTCACGTGCTCCCAGCCCTCGGCGCAGACCACCGCGCCGTTGGGCAGGTCACGGTGGACGGGCACGGTGTACTTCTGGTGGTAGCCCCAGAAGGCGGTGGGGCTGTTCTGGTCGATGCCGCCGCCCCAGATGTGGAAGTGCCCGGTGAAGTCGCCGTTCCAGGTGGTCGACGCCGAGATCGTCTCGACGCGGAGCCCGCTGCCGTCGACGTCGATACACGTGCGGCCGTTGCAGCCGCGCGCCCCGGCGAACGCCGAAGGCACGGCGGCCGTCACGGCCGCCCCCACGCAGACGAACGTCATCGCCGCGCGCGACAGCCACCGCACCTTCGCACCCATACCGTTCACATGCCACCTCTCTCGGATCGTCGCGCCGCGGCGCACGGGCACCACGCGGCGCGGCGATACAGGGGGGGGCGGGGGGCGGGGGCCGCGCGCCCCCCCCCCCGGGCCCACCAACCGGGGGGGACCCGGCG
>NZ_JBHYJH010000152.1:590-19663 GCF_042740445.1 Streptomyces sp. NPDC059003
ACACTCTCTCCCCACCAATACCTAAAACTCCCACACACGCCGGTTTGGGCCGGCGGGGGCCCCGGGCCCCCCGGGGCCCCCACGATCCTGGCAGTGCCGGCGGGCGGGACCGGCGCGCCCACGCCCCGGTCCACTCCTACGGGCGATCAGCGGGCGGGCGCCGCCCCCTGAGGCACGTTCAGGACGAAGTCGAACTCCGCCTCCTTCGCGCCGCCCACGTTGCGTACGTTCATGAGCAGCCGGGCGTCGAAGATCGGGTCGGTGTTGTTGCGCGGCTCGCCGGGGAAGTAGAGCTGCGTCGTGAGGATCGGACGGTTGGGTGCCTGCAGCTTGACGTGCAGATGGCGGGTGCGCCCGGGGTAGAGGCCGGGGAAGAGCGTGGTGAGCTTGAACGCGCCGTTGGCGTCGGTGAACTGGTGGCCGCGGTACCGGTAGGTCACGTTGTCGTAGGCGCCGCGCGCGTCGGCCTGCCAGAAGTCGAGCAGGCACTGGCCGATCGGCTTGCAGGCCCGGCCGAAGACATAGCCGGTGACGGTGAGGCGGATGCCCTGCGCGCCGGGTTCTATGAGGTTGTTGCGGAGCGGGGAGTTCGGTTTGAAGTAGGGGCCTTCCGTCTGCGGGATCGTCGGCTGGTCGCCGTCGTCGCACGGCGGGGTCAGCTCGGGCGCCTCGCCGTGGTCCGCCGCGGTGCGGGCCAGGGCGGGCACGGCGATCATGGACACCGGTACGGCGATGCCCGCGGCCAGCGCGGCCTTCAGCACCGTCTTGCGGCTCGGGCCCGTGCCGCCGGGGTCCGTGCCGTCCGCGCCGGGTGTCTGCTCACCCGTGCCGTGCCCGTTCGCGCGCGTGTCGCCGTCCATCGTTCCTCCTGTGTGGGGGTCGGGAACGGCTTAGAAGCTACGAGGAGCGCGCGCCCCGGGCGATGGACGGAATCCGGTGGTCGTGGTGAATATCGCCACCGCCGCGCCGGAAGTCCCCCGGACTGGCGCCGGTCTCGCGGCGGAAGAAGCGGCAGAAGTACGCGGGGTCGGTGAACCCGACCCGGTCGGCCACCTGGCGCACCGTCAACTCCGTGCAGACCAGGAGGCGTTTGGCCTCGTGCACACGGGCCTGGCGGAGCAGTTCGCCGGGGGTGCGGCCCATGGACGCCTTCACGGCCTCGCTGAGGTAGCTCACCGAGACCCCGAGGCGCGTCGCGCACTCGCGCACCGACCACATCGGCGCCTGCGGCGCGCCCAGCATGGTGACGAACTCGGCGGCCACCGGCGCGGGCCGGGCGGCGGCCTCCGGTCCCGGCTCCGTCGCGGGGTGCCGGTGCACCCGCTCCGGAGCGGGCAGCCGGGCCGCGCGCACGACGAGGACGTGCAGCAGCGCCCGCAGGACGCCGCGGAAGCCCTCGGCCCCGGTCCGGTACTCGTGGTCCAGGTCGGCGACGAGCCGCCCCACCCAGGAGGCGTCCCGGTCGGGCAGTTCGAGGCAGGACCTCCGGCCGAGGCTCCGCAGCACGTCCACGTCCGCGGGGTGTTCGAGCAGGAAGTCGTCGGTGAAGAGGATCACGCACCCTTCGAGCCCCCGCACGTCGTCCCAGTAGTGCACCTGGCCCGGCGCGATGAAGCACAGGTGCGGCGGGCGCAGCGCGAACCGGGCCAGGTCGACCACGTGGTGACCGGTGCCGCCGGTGACGTAGACGATCTCGTGGAAGGTGTGCCGGTGCGGGAACGACGCCCGCGACATCGGGCCCATGGAGTCGAAGGTCCCGATCGCGAAGGGCAGCGTGTTGGGCATGGGCACCTCGAGCCGGTGGACCGGGAACCCGCCCCGCTCCGGCTCGCTGCCGTTCCCCGGACCGCCGGGCAAGACTGTGGTCCCGCGCATGCGTACGCTCCTCACCCTGACGCCTTCGGCCACGGTCACGGCCGGTCTCCGTCCGTGACCACCACCAACTTGTCAGGTCCAGACCAATCGTGGGGTTCTTCCACCATGACATGTCAGGAGTGAGGGGCCAGGCGCATCTCAGGCCAACTTGCCCGTCGCGCCGATCGCATACGCGGCCGACCACGCGTCGACCAGACTCCGCTCGTCGGCGCCGCCGTAGGTGTAGGCGGGCGAGACGAGGGGCCGGGCCCGGCCGACGTGGACGAGGACGGCCTGGTGGGCGGGGTAGCCGGGGCCGTTCTTTTCCAGGAGCCAGGCGTTCAGCCAGTCGTGCACGGGGCTTGCGGGGTCGTGGAGGGTCGCGGTCCCGGTGAAGCGGTAGCCGCGACGGCGGACGAAGTCGACGGCGTTGATCTCGACGCGCGGGTCGGCGACGAGGTCGGTGACCGTCTGCGGCGACGCGATGTCCATGAACGCGAGGTGCTCGTCGTCGTACACCCGCAGCGAGCCCTTCGGGGACAGGTTGGGCGATCCGTCCGGCCGGACGGTGGCGACGAAGCACAGCTTCGCGTCCGCCACGACGCGCCGCATGTCGGCGTCGATGACGCTCACTTGACCTCCTGGCGGGTGCGCTTCGCCGTCGGGGCGCCGCCGGTCAGGGACGCGAGCACGCCGGGCGGGTTCGGGCCGAGGTGCGGGGCCAGGCTGAAGGCGTACGCGGAGCGCGGGGCGAGCGCCAGGAGCAGGATCGCGGAGGCGGCGGCGAACACCGAGGCGTTGAACGGGGACTGGACGCCGTTGAAGAAGAACATCGACAGGGCGAAGACGAGCAGGACGGCCCCGCCGAGCCAGGCCGACCAGCGCAGCGCGACCCCGAAGAGCAGCGTGAGGCCCAGGATCAGCTCGGCGGCCGTGGCGCCCCCGCCCGCGAGGTCCACGAGCGGGTCCGGCAGATACGGCGCGAGGTCGTGCACGTAGTCCAGGTAGGCGTCGTAGGTGCCCCAGGTCACGTCGCCCGTGCCCGCGTCGCCCCAGAGCCCGAACCGGTCGGCCACGGCCGACAGGAATCCGGCCGAGAGCGCCAGCCTGGCGAAGAGGGTCACGACGGACCAGACTCTCGTGGTCGGTTCGGACCGTTCCGTGGCGCCGGACAGGTGTGCGTCGGACATGCGCTGGCCCCTTCCTCGGGGGTGTGTGATCGCTGGACCCGGGTGAGCGGATAACTGACGGCCGGCCGGTGCCGATGGCTGACGGCCCATCACTCCTCGTAGGTGATCTGGTACTTGGCGGCGACGGCGTTGAGCTTGGCCGGGTCGAGCCTGCCGCCGGCGCCGACTTCGGCCCTGGCTTCGATCAGGTCCTCGACGAAGCACTCCCAGCCGCCGGGGGCGGAGATCTGGATGACCTTGGGGGGCCGCCCGGAGCCGGGGCGCAGCGCGTGCGGGACGCCATGCGGCAGCAGCACGAACTGCCCCCGAGTGGCGGTGTGCTCGCGGTCGTCGAACTCGACGGTCAGCTCTCCGTCGAGCACATAGACCCCCTCCTCGGCCTCGTGGTGCACATGCCGGGGTATGGCCTGGGCGACGGTCACCTCCAGGAGCGAGAAGCGGCCTTCCGTGTCGTCGGCGCGGGCCTTGACGGCGAACGCGGGCGGCACCGGGACGCGGCCGGGCCGCGCCTCGCCCCGGTCCAGCACGACAGCGTTCCCCTTGTCGCCGGGGGCGGAGAGCTGGAGCACATGGACCGGCGCGTCGGACAGGCTCCGCAGGGTGTGCGCGATCCCGCACGGCAGCAGCGCGGACATCCCGGAGGTGAGCCGGTGCGTGGTGCCGTCGACCTCGACGCCCAGCTCCCCTTCGAGGACGTAGACGGCGTGCAGCGCATGGACGAACTCGTCGAACGTGTCGTGGAGATGCAGGAGTGCGGCGCCCTCACCCCGGATCTCGAGGAGGGAGAACCTCCCCTCGGTGTCGTCGGCACCGGCCTTGACCGTGACGGACGGCGGCAGTGGGGTGCGGCTCGGGCGGGAGGCATCGGCGTCGAGCAGAATGAAACGATCCTTGGACACGGAGTACCCTTCTGGAATCGGAAGCGGAATCCGATTCCGTTTTGACTATGTAGAGGACCCCTGCCGTATGTCAACCCCTCCCCGACGCACCCGAAGTGACGCGGGACGCAACCGCACCCGCGTGCTGGAAGCGGCCGGCCGCCTCTTCGCCGAACGCGGCGACGAGGTCCAGATGGCCGAGGTGGCCAGGACGGCGGGCGTCGGCGTCGGCACCGTCTACCGGCACTTCCCCACCCGTCAGGCCCTCATCGAGGCCCTCGCCGAACAGCGCTTCGTCGACATGCTCACGTTCGCGCGCACGGAGCTCCCGGCCGCCCCGAACGCCCGCGACGCCCTGCGCCGCTTCCTGCTCCACATCGGCCAGGTGCACGAGGACGGACGTACGCTCTCGCAAACGATCGAGACCGCCCTGGGCCACACCGCCCCGCGCGGCCAGGTCGAGGCCGACCTCAAGGAGTTGACCACCGAGCTGATCGAACGGGGCAGGAGCGACGGCACCCTGAGCCCCGACACCACCTTCGGCGACCTCTACATGATCGTGGGAGCCCTGGCCACCGTCACCCGCGCGCACCTCGGCGACTGGAAGCGATTCATCGACATCACCCTCGCGGGCCTCGCCCCCCGGAGCGGCGCGGGCCAGTGACGTCGTACCGAAGCACCGCCCGACGCGGGATCAACAAGCGCGGCGCGTGCGCGTGTTGCTGCTGACCTGGACCTCCCGGGGGCGTTAAGATCCAGCGCCCCTTCGACGTGTCGGGGTGGCGCTGGGGAGCGCCGGGGAACGGGACAGTGGGGGCGGATGTGGTCGAGGACGGACGGCCGCGCACGGGGCGTGCGCCGATACTGGCGGGCCTCGCGGTGGCGGCAGCGGGGGCGGCCATCGGGCTCGCGGCGGAGTTCCACTATCTGGGGTGGACGTCCATCCCCGGCAACTCCTGTGGGAGCAGGGGGCCTTCCTGCCCGGACGGCACCGTGCCGACGATCCTGCTCGCCTTCCTGTTCAGCTTTGCGGGTGTCATCAGTGCGATCGCCGCGCTCTCCGTGTTCAGCCGGTTCCGGTTCGGCCCTGCGGTGCCCGTGTCCCTGCTGGCGGCGGGTGTGCTGATCGCGCTGTGGCCGGGCTGGGAGGCGTACGCGTGGATGCGCGGCCCGGTGCTCGACTCCGCGTGGCAGGGCCAGCGGGACCGCCCGTCCACGGTGCGCGGGCTCGGGGTGTGGAGCGTGGGCGAGGACTCCGCCACCGTGGTGCGGGTCCGCAGTGACGCCCTCGTCGCCTACGCCTCACAGGACGGCGACCGCGGCTGGGATCTCAAGGCCCCGGCGCGGGCGTCCGTGTGCGGCATGAGCGACGCGGTCGTCGACGGCATCGGCCTGGTCGCCTTCGGGCGCTATCACCAGCGGTGCGACACGGTGTGGGGCGTCGACGTCCGCACCGGCCGCAAGGTGTGGGAGCGGCGGATCAGCGGTGTGCCCGAGTTCACCGCGGCCACCGACGGCCTGCTCACGGCTGACGCGGGCGTGGCCGTGGCCCTCGCGGACGGTGCGGTCCGCGGCTACGGCCTCGCCGACGGCGCGCCCCGCTGGCGTACGAAGCTGACCGGGCCCCGCGCCGCCGAGCGGGGCGTGCGGTGCCAGCCCAAGGTGGCCTCCGCGGCGGGCGGCACCACGAGGGTCGTCGTGAGCTGCACCGAGCACGGCACGTTCCGCTCGGCGGAGTTGGTGACCCTGGACAGCGCCACCGGCAAGGAGGAGAGCCGCCGCGCGCTGCCCGTGGAGAGTTCCGTGAACACGGTCCTGGTGGTCTCGGCCGACCCGTTCGTCCTGCTGGTGAAGGAGGACGACAAGCGGGGCGTCGCCGCGGTGCTTTCCTACGGCCGCTCGGGCGGCGAGCCGGTCCGCATTCCGCTGGCCGCCGACGAGGAGGACCTGAGCGTCGTCCCGGAAGGCGTCGGCTTCGCCGCCCGGCCCCCGCTGCATGCCGTGGTCAGCGGCGACGCGCTGATCGTCGCGGCCACCGAGCCCGGCGCCGACGACCCGGAACGGGTCTCCGCGTACTCGCTGCGCGACGGGCGCCATCTGTGGCGCACCGGCCTCGGCACACCCGTGGCCGCCCTGTCACCCGCGGGCAAGGGCCAGGTGGCCGTGCTCGGAGTCAACGACCGGCTGTGGACGCTCTCCGACCAGGGAGACCGTCGGGGCGAGGACGACGGGGCCATGCTGCGGGACGTCGACCGGAGGATCGAGAGCGGCTCGTACCTGCTCAAGTCCGGCGACACCTGGGTCGTCGTCAACTCCAACGGCGACGCCTATCCGCCCGCCCTCGCGCTCAGACCGTGAAACGGCCCCTGCCGCCTCCCGGGTCCGGACGGATCGCGTCCACGGGAAGCGGCAGGGGCCGGTGCGGTCGCCCGACGCGTCGGGCGACCGGATCAGGCGACGGTGCCGCTCTCGTCGATCACGATCTTCTTGGCGGTGGTGCCGGAGCGGCTGCCGAGGGCCTCGATCGCCTTGACGACGTCCTCGCCCTCGACGACCTCACCGAAGACGACGTGCTTGCCGTCCAGCCACGGGGTCACCACGGTCGTGACGAAGAACTGCGAGCCGTTGGTGCCCGGGCCCGCGTTGGCCATGCTCAGGAGGAACGGCCGGTCGTGCTTGAGCTCGAAGTTCTCGTCGGCGAACTTCTCGCCGTAGATGCTCTTGCCACCGGTGCCGTTGCCGTTGGTGAAGTCACCGCCCTGGAGCATGAACTCGGGGATGACGCGGTGGAAGGGCGAGCCCTTGTAGCCGAAGCCGTTCTGGCCGGTGGCCAGCTCGCGGAAGTTCCGGGCCGTCTTCGGCACGACGTCGTCGAAAAGGCGGAAGACAATACGGCCGAGGCTCTCGCCGTTGGCCGACACGTTGAAGTAGACATTTTCACTCATGGCCCTGATTCTCCACGACCCTCCCTCGCAGGTCGAACCAGCACCCCCTCCCAGGTCATGACGGCTGCGCAGGGGTGGGTCCAGACCCACCCCTCACGGGGTCCAGCGGGATATCAGGCGCGGATCGGCCGACCGTACGTTCTCCGGTGTCGGCCGGGCGGATCGAGTACCGCCCGGGGAATCGGAGAACGAACCATGATCTTCTTTCTGCTGCGCCGCCTCAGCCCTCGTGCCCGGCGGATCACCGGTCTTGTCCTGGTGGCCGCGGGCCTCGCGGTCGTCGCCGCGGCCGCCGTGGCGGCCTGGCTGCTCGTCCATGGCGTCGTCCTTGCGGTGATCGGCGCCGTGACGTGGGCGACCGCCGTCGTCGGCGAGCGGCGCGCCCGCCGGGACGACGGCCGCCCTGCCGTCGGCGGTGAGCCGACCCGTGCGGGAAAGGCCCAGGCCAGGTGAGGCAGCGCACGATAGGTGTCATGGCCATAGAGTCGGGCGGGTGAACATGGCTGTGGGAGGGGGTCCCCCGCGCTGGGGGGCCGGGATCGTGCTCGGGCTGTACCGGTCCGTGGTGCTTGTCGGGCTCACCTGGCTGATGCCCGTGGTGGCGGCGGCCGTCGGCTTCGGCGGCGCCCGGCTTGCGTACTCCTGGTCCGAGGGGTCGACCGCGCCGCTCGCGCTCCGGGCGCTCGCGGCCGTCGGGGAGACGCTGGTGGTGGTCCTGTGGATCGCCGTGGCCCTCTGGGTCGTGCACGCGCTGACCAGCCGGGCCCTCGCCCGGACCGCGCGCCGGTGCGCGGAGCGCTGGCTCGGGCTGCGCGTCGACGTGAGCTACCGCCCGGTGCCGCCGGTCACCCGCCTGGCCACGGGCTACTGGTGGGACGGCCACGAGTACCACCGCTCCGAGCGGGAGGCGCGCCGCCGCGCCAAGGTGCACGCCCGCTTCCACGATCCGCAGCTGCACTGGGACGGGCTGTGGGCCCTGGTCGCCGGTGTGACGGTGCTTCCGGTCGCGGCCCTGCCGTTGCTCGGGCTCGCCGGCGGAGCGTATCTGGCGCTCGCGCCCGGACTGCTCGGCTACGGGCTCGCCGTGATCGCCGCCGGTCTGGCCGCCGCTCCCTTCGCGTGGAAGATCTCCGGGCCCGTGGCTGTTCGCTTCCTCGGACCCGTTCCGCACACGCGGCTCGGGCAGCGAGTGAAGGAGCTGGAAGCCATCCGAGCGGACCTGACGCAGACTCAGGCGGCCGAGCTTGAGCGGATCGAGCGGGGGCTGCACGACGGCGCCCAGGCCCGGCTTCTCACGATGGGCATGTCGATGGAGGCCGCCGCGCGGCTCGTCGACGCCGACCCCGACGCCACGAAGGCGATCCTGGCCGAGGCCCGCGCGTCGTCGGCCGCCGCGCTCGCCGAACTGCGGGCGCTGGTCCGCGGCATCAACCCGCCCGTGCTCGTCGAGCGCGGCCTGGTGGACGCCGTGCGGGCCCTGGCCCTCGACGCGCCCGTCGAGGTCGTCGTGCACAGCACGGTGACCTCCCGGCCCGAGCGGCCCGTCGAGTCGGCGGTCTACTTCGCCGTCGCGGAACTCCTCGCGAACGTGGGCAAGCACGCCCGCGCCACCGGGGCGACGGTCGACCTCGGCTACGCGGAGCGGACGCTCACCGCGACCGTGACCGACGACGGGATCGGCGGAGCGGCCGCGTCGGCGGGCTCCGGGCTCAGCGGGATCGAGCGGCGGATGGCGGCGTTCAGCGGCCGCCTGGAGATCGAGAGCCCTCCCGGGGGCCCCACCCGCATCACTGTGGCGGTGCCATGCGCGTTGTCGTAGCCGAAGACCTGTTCCTGCTGCGCGACGGCCTGGTCCGGCTCCTCCAGGCGTACGGGCACGAGGTGGTCGCGGCGGTCGAGACGGGCCCCGCCACGCTCGACGCGCTGATCGGCCACCGGCCCGACGTGGCGATCGTGGACGTCAGGCTGCCGCCGACGTTCTCCGACGAAGGGCTCCAGGCCGCGCTCGCCGCCCGCCGGGAGGTGCCCGGCCTGCCCGTGCTCATCCTGTCCCAGCACGTGGAGCAGCTGTACGCGCGCGAGCTCCTCGCCGACGAGCACGGTGGCGTGGGCTACCAGCTCAAGGACCGCGTCCTGGACTCCGGCCAGTTCATGGACGCCCTGAGCCGTGTCGCCGACGGCGGCACGGCGCTCGACCCGGCGGTGGTCGCGAAACTCCTGGGCCGCCCCGGGCGGGCCGACCCGCTCGCCACGCTCTCCGAGCGGGAGCGCCAGGTCCTCGAGCTGATGTCCGAGGGCCTGTCCAACGCGGCGATCGCGGGCCGGCTCTTCCTCAGCGAGGGCGCCATCAGCAAGTACACGACCACGATCTTCGCCAAGCTCGGCCTGACCGCGGACGACGACACCAACCGCCGGGTCCGCGCCGTGCTCACCTATCTCGGCGCGGCCGGGCCGCAACAGTGGCCGGAACAGTGAGTGATACGGGGGCCCGTGCTGGGCATGATCGCGTCATGCCCAGCTACATACCCTCCCCCGACGAAGTGACCGCCGCGCAGACCACCGGCGGCGGCTGGACGAAGAAGCAGCTCGCCGAATGGGGCGTGCCGTGGCCGCCGCCGCAGGGCTGGCGCAAGCACCTGGAGGCGAAGTGGCGGGGCGAGGACGTCGCCCCGCTGACCCGCGAGGAGCCGGACCAGGACGCGCTGTTCTGAATACGGCCCGGCGGGCGTTCCGGGCCCGGTGGAAGGTCTGAGCCCCGCCGGGTCGGACCGGTCAACGTCGCCTAGGGGCGCGCCTGGCCCTGCTCGGCCAGCATGCGGTTCTTGCCCGCGATGATGTGTGCCTCCATCAGGTGGGCGGCCTCCTCGCCGTTGCCCGACTCCAGGTGGTCGATGATGCGTCGGTGCTGGTCGTTGGAGGTGCGCCGGGCGGCGTCCGACTCCAGGCCGTGGCGGCGGAACAGATGCAGTTCCTTGGAGACGGCGTCG
Source organism: Streptomyces sp. NPDC059003 (assembly GCF_042740445.1). Lineage (NCBI taxonomy): Bacteria > Bacillati > Actinomycetota > Actinomycetes > Kitasatosporales > Streptomycetaceae > Streptomyces > Streptomyces sp. NPDC059003. The sequence goes on from NZ_JBHYJH010000152.1 coordinate 10,445, forward strand.
TAGAGCTCGACCAGCCGCGGGTTGCCGGACAGGCCGACCAGGTGCCGGTGGAGCTCGACGTTCCGGGGGTAGTAGTCGTCCGTGGTGTCGGCCTCGTCCAGCTGCCGCGCCTTGGCCCGCAGCGCCGCAGCCTCGTCCGCGTCGACCCGCGCGGCGGCGAGGCGCCCGGCGAGGCCGAAGAGGCTGGCGCGGATGTCGTAGAGCTGGGCGGCCTCGTCGACGGTGATCTCGCGGACGAACATGCCGCGGTTGGCGCGGAACTCCACCAGGCGGCTGCGCTCCAGGTGGCGGCAGGCCTCACGGACCGGGCCGCGGCTGACGCCCAGGCGCATGGCGAGCGCGGACTCGTTGATCCGGTCGCCGCCGCTCAGCACCCCCGTGATGATCATCCGCTCCAGTTCCTCGACGATCATGTGGGGCAGCGAGCTCGACTGCCGCTCGGCCATGCGGCGCTGGAGCGCCGTCATCGCATCGGAGTTCTCCCGCACGGTGGGTCCGGACCTCCTCGGGACGGCGGAGACAAAAACTGTCGACAATTTACCATCACCGCTCCATGCCCCTCATCGCACTGACTTGACCTGGACTGACGCGGCGTCGCGCCGCGCACCCGGGCGCGGATAGCGCGGCTGCGCACGAAAAGCAAATCGTTGACAGTTTACGATTCCCGGTCCCAGACTGTGACCCACGCCATAGGGCCGCCGAGACCCCGAGGGGTGCGGAATGAGGATCAAGGACATCCGGGCGAGCGTGCACACCACCTCCATCGAGGTGCCGCTGCTGAGCGGGAAGGTCGCCGGCTACGGCCGTGCGGAGCAGAGGGAGTTCGTCTTCTGCGAGGTGGAGACGGACGAGGGCGTCACCGGTGTCGCGCTCACCGGGCACTTCCTGGCGCGGTCGGTGGTCGCCGCGCTCGAACGGCACTTCCTGCCGGCCGTGCTTGATCTGGACCCCCGCGAGATCGAGGCCGTGCACCAGCGGATCTGGCGCGCGCTCAACCCGAGGGCGATGACCGGCGTCGTGTCGAGCGCCCTGTCCCTGCTCGACATCGCGCTGTGGGACATCGCGGGCCAGCACGCCGGACGGTCGGTGGCGGGCCTGCTCGGCGGGGCCAGGACGGAGCTGCCGGCGTATGTGACGTTCGGGTTCCCGCAGTACGACCGCGATCAGCTCGCCGAGGCCGCGCGGCTCCAACGGGCGGCGGGCTTCAGCGCGCTGAAGCTGGTCGTCGGCGTGGACGAGGGCGGCTGGCGGGAGGACGCCGCCCGGGTGCGCACGGTCCGGGAGGCCGTCGGCGACGGCGTCGACATCATGATCGACGCCAACTACCTACTCAGCCCGACCGACGCGAAACTGCTGTGCCGGGCCGTCGAGGACTGCGACCTCACCTGGTTCGAGGAGCCCCTGCACCAGAACGACGCCCGCGCCATGGCTGACCTGCGCGCCCACACCCGCATACCGCTCGCCGCCGGGCAGATGGAGGGGCACCGCTGGCGCCTGCGCGAGCTGGTCGACCACCAGGCGGTCGACATCCTGCAGCCCAACGCGTGCTACTGCGGCGGGTTCACCGAGGCCCGCAAGGCCGCGCACCTGGCGCAGATCTACAACCTGCCGGTGGCACACGGCGGCGGCTGGCCGCTGGTCAACATGCACACGCTGGCGGGACTCATGAACGGCTGGATCCTGGAGTGGCACCTGGGCATGGCCCAGGTCGGCGCACTCCTCTTCCCCGACTCACCGCGCCCCCACGGCGGCCGCCTGACGATCCCGGACAAGCCGGGCCTCGGCCTCAGCGTCGACCGCGACGCGCTCCGCGACACCCTCCTGCCGGACATGTGACCCGGTGCTCGGAAGGGTGGCCGAGACCCATGAGCAGCCAGACCGAGAACGGCACCACGACCACGGCCGAAAGCCCGCAGGAGCGACCGCGCTGGCTGCGGGCCGCGGGCAACACCGGCCTGCAGGTCCTCGCGTCGGCCGTCGCCGCCGCCGTGTTCGGGATCCTCGCACCGGGCACCGCCGCCGACCTCAAACCGCTCGCGGACGCGTTCATCTCGCTCGTACGGCTCACCATCCCGCCGATCGTGTTCCTCGTCGTCGTGACGGGGATCGTGTCGGTCGGCGGCATGAAGGCCGCGGGCCGGATCGCGCTGAAGTCCGTCGTGTACTTCGAGATCGTCACCACCGTCGGCACGCTCCTCGGGATGGTGTCGATCAACCTCTTCCGTCCCGGCGCGGGGGTGGCGCCGCCCGCCGGGGCCTCCGGTGACCTCGACTCCTACGTCGAGGGCGCGAAGGAGAAGTCGGTCGGCGAGTTCCTGCTCGGCCTGGTGCCGCACAACGTGGTGGACTCCTTCGCCACCGGCGACATCATCCAGGTCCTGGTGTTCGCGATCCTCTTCGCCGTCGCGCTCCTGCACCTGCCCAAGTCCCGGACCGATCCGGTCCTGCACGGCTGCGGCATCCTCGCCGACGTCTTCTTCCGCATCATCGGGATGGTCATCCGCCTCGCCCCGGTCGGCGTCTTCGGCGCCGTGTCGTACACCGTCGGGGAGTACGGCCCGGAGGCCCTCACCGCGCTGATGAAGTACGTGGGCCTCGCGTTCGCCACGCTGCTCGTCTTCCTGACCCTCGTCCTCGGCACGGTCACCCGCGTCATCGGGGTGTCCCTGCCGCGGCTCGTCCGCGGGCTCCGCCCGGAGCTGGTCGTCGTGCTCGGCACGTCCTCGTCGGAGGCCGTCATGCCGCACCTGATGGCGCGCCTCGAACAGTTCGGCTGCAAGCGCGACATCGTCGGGCTCGTCGTGCCGACGGGCTACTCGTTCAACCTGGACGGCGTCGCGGTCGTGGTGCCCATGTCCGCGGTGTTCATCGCCCAGGTGTACGGCGTCGAGCTGAGCCTCGCCGACCAGGTCACGCTGTTCCTGGTGTTCCTCTTCCTGTCCAAGGGGACCGCGGGCGTGACCGGGTCCGCGTTCGTCACGCTCGCGAACCTGATCGCCGCGGTGTCCTTCATCCCCGTCGCCGGGCTCGCGCTCATCCTGTCCGTCGAGCGCTTCCTCTCCCTCATGCGGGCGCTGACCAACGTGCTCGGCAACGCCGTCGCCACCCTCGCCGTCGCGCGCTGGGAACCCGGCGGGATCGACGAGGACCGGCTGGCCAGGACCGTCGGGCGACGACGCGCCCCGAGACGTACTCCCTGACACCGCCCCACTCCCCGACGCACCCCAGGAGGCAGCCCGTGCCGCGGATCACCGCCGTCCACGAGGGCACCGTGCCGATCGGCTCGGCCATCAGCAACGCCTACGTCAGCTTCCGGCACATGGACTGCTCGGTCGTCGCCGTCGTGTCCGACGTGCTGCGCGCCGGGCGGCCGGTGGTCGGCTACGGCTTCAGCTCCAACGGCCGCTACAGCGTGGGCGAGATCCTGCGCCGCCGCGTCGTCCCCCGGCTGCTCGACGCCCCGCCCGGCGACCTGCTCACCGACGACGGGACGACCATCGACCCGGCGCGGGCGTGGGAGGTGATGACGCGCGACGAGAAGCCCGGCGGGCACGGCGAACGGCCCGTCGCCGTCGGCGTCGTCGACATGGCCCTGTTCGACCTCGCCGCCAAGCTCGACGAGCTGCCGCTGCACCACTGGCTGGCCCGCCGCTACGGCCTCGGCGAGCCGGACCCTGACGTGTTCGTCTACGCGGCGGGCGGCTACTACGCCCCCGGCAAGGGCGCGCGCGAACTCAAGGACGAGATACGCCGCTTCCTCGACCTCGGCTACCACGTCACGAAGATCAAGATCGGTGGCGCCGACCTCGCCGCGGACCTCCGCCGGATCGAGGCGGCGCTCACCGTCCTCGACGGCGACGGCGGGCGCCTGGCCGTCGACGCCAACGGCCGCTTCGACCTCGCCACCGCGCTCCGCTACGGCGAGGGCCTCGCCCCGTACGCCCTGTGCTGGTACGAGGAGCCGGGCGACCCCCTGGACTTCGCCCTGCACGCCGCGCTCGCCGAGCGCTACCGCGGGCCGCTGGCCACCGGCGAGAACATCTTCTCCCTCGCTGACGCCCGCAACCTGCTGCGCTACGCGGGCATGCGCCCGGACCGCGACATCCTCCAGATCGACCCGGTGCTCAGCTACGGCCTGGTCGAGTACCGCCGCGTCCTCGACCTGCTCGCGCGGCACGGCTGGTCGTCGCGCCGCTGCGTCCCGCACGGCGGCCACCAGTTCTCCCTGCACATCGCCGCGGCCTTCCGTCTCGGCGGCAACGAGTCCTACCCGGGCGAGTTCCAGCCCACCGGCGGCTTCGCCGACACGGCCACCGTCAAGGACGGCCGCGTCGGACTCACCGACGCCCCCGGCATCGGCTTCGAGGCGAAGGCGGAGCTGTACCGGGTCTTCCGCGCCCTGCACGCGTGACCCCGTCGGCACACCCGCCCGTCGCGCCGCCCGGCGCCCCGCCGCGTTTTGTCCAGCGGCACGGAAACGGGCTGCTGGACAAAATCCTGGCCCTCAAGCTCGGTTCCAACCACCGCGACGGCACGACTGACCACCGGCCGCCGCAGACCACAGGGGGAAGGACCCGGAACATGCTCTTGATGACCAAGGCGGGCCGGAAGGCCCAGGGCTCGGGGGGCCGCCACAACATGGCGCCGACCTACAAGCGCCTTGCGACCGCTGCCGCTTCCGTGGCACTGGTGGCGGGCGGTGCGCTCGCGGCCGCTCCCTCCGCCGCGGCGGGCCCGGCCGACGCGGCAGGACCGGCGAGCGTGCGGGAGCCCAACTGCAACTACATCTCGGACTCCGCCCGCCCGACCATCAGGCCCAACGACCGGGGCGACGCGGTCAGGCAGATCCAGTGCCTGATCAACGTCTACAGCAAGTACCCGTACTACCTGGAAGTGGACGGGAGGTACGGCGAGAACACCTACGCGGGCGTCGGCTACGTGCAGCGCTGCAACGGCACGGCCGGCGGCGTCGACCACATCGTCGGCCGCAGCACCTGGTACCGGCTGTACCACCCCAAGCCCCAGTGCGCATGGTGATCCGCTGACCGCACCGCCCAGCAGCGCCCGGCCGACTCGCCCGACGTCGGCCGGGCGCCCTCACGCCAGGGCCCGTGCCCACGCGACGGTCCGGTCGGCGAAGGCGCGCGCGGCGGCGCTCCGGTACGCGCTGTCGCGGCGGAGCAGCGTCACCGTGCGGGCGGGGATCCCGGGGGTGACGGGGACGGGGACCAGGTGGGGGTGGTCGCGGGTGAGGGCGTCGGGGAGGACCGTGGCCAGCGGGGTGCGGGTCACGATGTCGGTGAGCGCGGTGATGGAGTTGGCCTCGACCGCGATCCGCGGCCGCACCGCGTGGGCGGCGAAGTGCTGGTCGATGTGGCGGCGGGTGGCGAAGTCGCCGCTGAGCAGGGCGAGTTGCCGCTCACCCAGGTCGGCGAGCGGCACCGGGCCCCGGCGGCCCGCGTCGGGGTGCTGGGGGCCGACGACGAGGCTGAGGGTCTCGGTGAACAGGGCGGTGGCCTCGATGCCCGGCAGGTGGGTGCCGGTGAAGGCGACCCCGAGGTCGAGCCGGTCGCCGAGGAGGTCGGCCTCGATGCGGTCCTGGGTCAACTCCCGTACGTCCAGGGTGATGCCGGGATGCCGGGTGTGGAAGTCGGCGACGAGCGGGCCCGTCAGATAGGCGGTGAACGTGGGGGTGACCGCGAACCGCAGCCGGCCGCGCGAGAGGTCCCGCACGTCCAGGACCGCCCGCTCCCCGGCCGCGAGGTCCCGCAGCGCGCGCCGCGCGTAGTGGACGTAGGTCTCCCCGGCGTCGGTCAGGCGAACGGCGCGGCCGGTGCGGTCGAGGAGCTGGGCGCCGAGGGCCTTCTCCAGCTGGCGGATCTGCTGGGAGAGCGTCGGCTGGGCGATGCGCAGGTCTTCGGCGGCGCGGGTGAAGTTGGCGTGCTCCGCGACGGCGAGCAGATAGCGCAGATGACGCAGTTCCGGCTTCATGACCACAACTATAGGTGGCATCGATAGCTGTGAGTGGTAACGCGTCTTGGACGCTATAGACGCTGGTCATGCATGGTGAATGACGTCGGCCCCCACACCGGCACACCCGCACACCGACACACCGACACACCCCAAGGGCCGTGGCTCATTTCCCACAGCCCATCGCCTCGCCCATCGCTTGTCGCTTATCGCTTATCGCTTATCGCTTATCGAAGGGAGTCGTACGTCATGCCTCACCTCGCCGCGGGAATCGACCGCTTCCAGCGGGACGTCTTCCCCGCCAAGGCCGGGCTCTTCGCCCGTCTGGCCGCCACCCACCGGCCCGGCACGCTGTTCATCGGCTGCTCCGACGCCCGCGTCGTGCCCGAGCTGATCACCCAGACCGACCCCGGCGAGCTGTTCGTCATTCGCACCGCCGGAAACCTCGTCCCCGCGTACTCCCCCGGGCCCGACGGCACCGCCGCGAGCATCGAGTACGCGGTCGGCGTCCTCGGCGTACGCGACCTCGTCGTCTGCGGGCACTCCGCCTGTGGCGCGATGACCGCCCTCGCCGAGGGGCACGACCTCGGCGCCGCGCCGGCCGTCGCCGACTGGCTGCGCCACGCGGACGCCGCCCGCGCCCGCTCCACCGCCGCCCCGGGTGCGGACCGGGTGGCCGCGCTGGTGCGGGACAACGTCGCCGCGCAGCTGGCGAACCTGGCCACCCACCCCTCGGTGGCCCGCGCCCTGGCCTCCGGCAGCGCCCGGCTGCACGGCTGGGTCTTCGACATCGCCACCGGCGCCGTCGAGGACATCGGCGCCACCCACCGGGCCCGCGCCGCGGCCTGAACCGGCCGTTCCCTCTCCCCTCTCCCCTCTCCCCTCCTCCTGAAAGGAAGCATCCCCATGGTGCACGCACAGTTCGACAACACCGCCCGCATGCAGCTCGCCGTCGCCGCGGTCGAGGCCAAGACCCGCCGTGACCTGTCCTGGCAGCGGATCGCCGACGCCGCCGGTCTGTCGGTCGCCTTCGTGACCGCCGCCGTCCTCGGCCAGCACGCCCTGCCCGAGCACTCCGCCAGGGCCGTCGCCGAGCTGCTCGGCCTGGACGACGACGCCGTCCTGCTCCTCCAGACCATCCCCACCCGCGGCTCGATCGAGGGCGGCATCCCGACCGACCCGACGATCTACCGCTTCCACGAGATGCTCCAGGTCTACGGCACCACCCTCAAGGCCCTGGTCCACGAGCAGTTCGGGGACGGCATCATCTCCGCGATCAACTTCAAGCTGGACGTGAAGAAGGTCGCCGACCCCGAAGGCGGCGAGCGCGCCGTCATCACCCTGGACGGCAAGTACCTGCCCACCAAGCCCTTCTGACCCCCCGGCCGCCGGCGGCGGCGCTGTCACCCCAGCGCCGTCGCCGCAACCGCGGCCCCGCCCGCCACCAGGCAGCCCACCGCCCACCGCATCCAGCGGTACTTGACCGCCAGGATGGCCGCGAGGGTGCAGGACTGCTCGAGGAGCCAGCGCCCGGGGTCACGGCCCGCGGCGAGCACCGCCGCCGACACCTCCTCAGGACCGGCGCCGCGGTGGAGCTCGGTCACCGACGGGCCCGGCCCCACAGCGCCCGCGCCCGCGCCCGTCCGGACGTACCCCCGCCCCGCCCTCGTACGCGGAAGCACCACCAGGGTCAGCATCACGATGCCCGCCAGCCACAGCACGGCCCCGACCACGCCCAGCGGTCCTGAGCCGAGCCGCCCGTCCGCGGCCGACACGGCGAGCGTGGGCAGGGTCACGCTGCCCGACAGCAGGATCGACGCCTTGGTGTCGGCCCGCGTGACCTCCTCCCGTACGGAGGTGAGCAGCCGCTCCGTGACGAACCGGGAGCCCGGCTCGGACAGCGGCGACACCACGGTGCCGCCCACAAGGGGCCTACGGTGTGGTGGAGTTCCGGTGACCGCCATCTCTCTCCCCCGTTCCTTCTGTCACGTGGTCGTCCGACTCATCCAGGTCGTCCGGCACGTCCGAACCGTCCGCGCCGCCCGCCTCGCGCCAGAAGACATCGCGCCGGGGCTCCCCGTCGCCCTGCTGCCCCAGCGGATCGGTGACGAGATGGCGCTCCCTCGACCTCAGGAACTCCACGACCACCATGGCCTGGTCGCCGAGCTCCCACCGTTCGAGGAGGCCGCCGTCGATCAGCCGGGACATCAGCTCCATGCCGTCCTGGCGCTGTTCCCGCTGCTCCTTGCGGAACATCTGCCGGATCTCCCCGAGGTCCTTGGGGTTGCGCGCCATCATCTGCGCCATCACCGCGTGGTCGCCGTCGCGCAGCGCCACTTCGAAGTCGGTGGCCCAGCGGCTGATCAGTTCCCGCTTGTTGGCGTCCCTGAGCTGACGCAGCCCCTGGTGGACGTGTTCCAGGTCCGTCTGGTGCAGGACCCGGCCGAGGCTCCTGCCGTGGTCCTGGATCAGCTTGTCCGCGGAGATCGTCACGAACACGTCGAGCTCCAGGCCGAACCTGCTGCCCAGGCGCTCCCCGCTCAGCGCCGCGTGCACGGCGTCGCGGACCTCTTCCGCGCGGTTGATGGAGTAGCGGCGTGACACGTCGCGCAGCCGCTGCTCCAGTTCCGGCACGAGCAGTGCGGCGACGTCGGTGACCTGGCTCCGAGCCACCAGGCAGGGGTCGCTCACCTGCCAGCGCACCCGCACCTCGGCCGGGAAGGACCTGCCGCCCTCCGCCGCCGGCAGCTCGACCCCGAACGACACGGTGTGCCAGCCGAGTTGCAGCTCGAACGCGGTGTAGGGCCGCGTGAACCAGCGCAGCAGGAAGCTCTCCTCACCCTCGGGCCCCACCGCCCGGGGAGGCCGGTTGCGGTAGTAGAGCACGGCCGCGACCTGGGCGCTGCTGTGTCTGTAGGGCCACGCGGGGCGGTACTCGCGCAGGAAGGGCCCGGCCAGTTCCTGTGCGGCCGCGGGGCGTTCGGCCGGTGGTCCCGGCTTGGCCGGTGGGCCGGCCGCGCCCGGGCCGGGCAGCGCGGCCGCGCGCACAGGGGCGGCCCCGCCGTACGGCACCGGGGCTGCCCCGGCGTACGGCAACAGGGCGGGGGGCGCCGCGGGGGCGGCGGGCAGGGCGTGCGGCGGTTTCTGGGCGTTCATGTCACTCCGTCTCCTCGGTCGTGGGGGGGGGGGGCGGGCGGGGCCCCGGAGCAGAGACTGATCTGGAGTGAGACGGGGGGGGAGGGGGCACCG